>JBDLIX010000056.1:0-32386 GCA_039714655.1 Bacteroidota bacterium | reverse complement strand
TATGAAGAACACTTTTCTCACTTTGCTTCTATCCGTTTTCTGTGTTACCACGTTTGCACAATCTACCACATTCATTTCGGATAATATTATCAATGGATTTGCCAAAAAGATATCTGGTAACGATCTCACCTACCACTCCTCTATTCCCCTGGCCAAAGAGTGTTTAATAACCCGTGCTAACAATGGGAATTCATCCATGGAATGGGAGACTGCAGCTGTCCCGTTAAAATTTAAGGGAGCGTACGCAACTTTTGTTTGGGTAGCCGGACTTGGCTCTTCACCCGGGCGTGCCCGTTTTGATTTGCAGGTGAATGGTGAAGATAAATTTTCATTTTGGGCTGATGGATTAAACCAATGGGAGGTGCAGGCAGAAGATGGTTCACTGTTGTCATTTCAAACAGAGATGATTGACCAAAACGACGACAGGTTTGGTTTGATGCATTTAAAGGTTCCAAAAGAGTTGGTTAATAAGGGTGAACCGCTTACCCTTAAAGTCACGGGAGGCAAATTTGGGAAAACCTCATGGTACATGACATTTAAATTTCCTCTTTTAAGCGGACTTAATCTCAGAGCACTCCCTGCCATAATTGAGGAAAACGGGAAACAGAGTCAACTGGGAAGTGCTGGTATTTTGCACTTTGGGGAACCTGCAAAGGCACAGATCTTTATCAACAGGAGATTGGTGAAAGAAACAACTGTCAAGTATGGATATAATAATGTGAAAGTTGGATTGCCAACTGTGAAACAAAGCAAAGAGATCAGTTATAAGTTAGTAATTGGCAATTTGGTGGATAAGGGAAAACTGACCCTGAATCCGGTGAAGCAGTGGCGTGTGAATTTTGTGCAGCATTCCCATACCGATATCGGTTACACCCGGTCTCAAACCGAAATTCTTGCAGAACACCTGCGTTTTATTGATTATGCGCTGGATTATTGCGACAATACGGATGATTATCCCGACGATGCCAAATTCAGATGGACATGCGAAGCAACCTGGCCGGTTGATGAATATTTAAAAAGCAGACCTGCAAAACAAATTGAAAGGTTAAAACAGAGGGTTAAGGAAGGGCGAATTGAGTTGGCTGGAATGTATTTCAATTTTAATGAACTGCCCGATGAACAGATCCTGGCTGCCTCCTTAAAACCTTTAAAAAATATAAAGAGACATGGTCTCGATGTAAAAGTCGCCATGCAAAACGATGTGAATGGAATTGGCTGGTGCCTGAATGACTATTATAATGACCTGGGTATAAAATACCTGAATATGGGGACACATGGACACCGGGCGCTCATTTGTTTCGATAAACCAACCCTGTTCTGGTGGGAATCTCCCTCAGGAAAACGTATGCTAGCCTACCGTGCCGAACATTATATGACCGGAAATACTGTTTTTAATATTCATGGGGAGGATTTTAACAGATTTGAAGATGAACTGCTTACCTACTTAATAAATCTTGAGGCAAAAGGATACAATTACGATCTTATTTCCATTCAACATTCAGGATATCTGACCGACAATGCTCCACCCTCCACATTGGCTTCCGGTATGATTCGAGAGTGGAATGAAAAATACCATTGGCCAAAATTAAAAACAGCAACAGCTACTGAGTTTTTCGTTGAGATGGAGAAAAATTATGGGGATGAGTTTCAGGTTATACGTGGTGCCTGGCCCGATTGGTGGACTGATGGTTTTGGAGCCTCGGCACGCGAAGTGGCGGCAACCCGCCGTGCTCAGACCGATCTGATTGCAAATACCTCAGCCCTTACAATGGCAGCGCTACAAGGTTCCAGGCTCCCCGAAAAAACAGGCGACCAGATAGAGGAGGCCAACAATGCTTTGCTGTTTTATACCGAGCATACCGTTGGATATCACGGGAGTGTACGCGAACCATTCCATAAGAATACAATGGAACAGCGGGCATTAAAAGAGTCCTATGCCTGGGAAGCAAGCCGCAGGGCAAAAATGCTGGGCGAGGTGGCCATGGGACTTTTACAAAGTCATGTGCAACGCGAAGAAGAACCATCGATCTTGGTTTACAACTCACTGAACTGGAAAAGAAGTGGATTATTTACCATTTATGTGGATCATCAGATCATTCCGAGATATGCGAAATTCAGCATAAAAGATAAGAGTGGGCATAGTGCTTTTGCACAGGCAATCGAACATCATTCCGATGGAACATACTGGACGGTTTGGGTGGATGACATTCCTGCTTTCGGATTTAAAAAATATCTCATTCAAATAGAGGAGGATCAACCTGAGAAACGGAAACATACCGAAGGTCTGGAGATTAGTGAATTAGAAAATCAGTGGTATAAAGTTATTATCGATAAAGAAAAAGGGGCAATCTCGGGTCTGTTCGATAAAGAGTTAAGAAAGGAGCTCGTGGACCAAAATGCTGAATGGAAATTGGGGGAATTTATTTATGAAACTCTGGGTAACCGGGAGCAAATGGAAGCTTTCAAACTCGATAACTTCAAGAGAGAACCACTTGACAAAGTTTGGCTTGAAAGTTTTGAAGAAGGCGCTGTTTGGAATACAATTAGGTTTACAGGAAATACAGCAGCAGCAAGCCGTGATGGAGCCTATACTTTTGAAATCAGGCTTTTTAATACTGCCAAACGAATTGACCTCGCTTATTTCATCGAGAAAAAAATGGTGACCGATCCGGAAGGAATATATGTTGCTTTTCCCTTTATATTGGAAAATGGAGAGCTGGCTTTTGATGTGCAGGGCGGCGAAGTCAGGGCCGGGATTGACCAGATTCCCGGCTCAACAAACGATTGGAATACCGTCCAGAATTATGCCCGTTTGAGTAATGAAAATTCTCAGGTAATGCTGAGTTCACCTGATATTCCGTTAATGCAGTTTGGAGCAATTAATACAGGGCGCTACAAAGCCGGTGCTACTCCTGAATCGACCCATATATACGGTTGGCCCATGAACAACTACTGGACAACCAATTTTAATGCCGAGCAGCATGGTGGAATTGAGTGGGCCTATCATATTAGCAGCTCGTCCAATCAATCACAGATGGAAGCTACGCAGTTTGGCTGGAGTATCCGTGTGCCATTCTTAACCCGTGTCTTGCCGGGAGGTGGTCAAGGCGGTCAAAACTGGGAAGAATCTATTATTCAGGGATGGAGTGATAACATTTTGGTAGTTAGTTCAAAAGCTGAGACAAATGATCATGCTGCTACTTTTCACGTTCGTGAAATTGACGGAAAAGTCACATCATTGAAATTAAAAAATGGAATTTCGGGGGAGATCTTAAAACTGAAGCAGGTAAATGTACTGGGTGAAGAAATTGAAAATGGATCTGTTCAAATGGCTCCTTATGAAAGTAAGTTCTTTAAAATTGAGTTTTAACCGGTCTGTTACCAATTTGGGTATGCAGGGCACACCACACAATAAAAACCGGGCTGCCAGCCAAAAGGTGACAGCCCGAATCCTGTTGTTATTAAACGGGGGCCCTGTTATTCTACGATTTCGATCATCTTAAATGGCACCCTGATGATGGATTCATAATCCTCACCAGCTTCCAGCATATCTTCGTCGTCCTCCTCATAATACCAATTGATGATCACTTCACTTTTACCCTTGTGAATGGCTTCAAGTTTCTTGAAAACATCTAAAATACACTTTGAAGAGCTCGTATTAAAGTACTCCAATTGTACATTCACCTGGGTAAGATCCAGGGGAGTGCTGCTATACTCCTCTAACCACTCAACCAATGGCTTATAAAACTCGATTGAGTTCTCGGGTATTGACCTTCCTTTGATTTCAATGACACCTTCCTGTCCATCAAACTTTACACTTGGTGTTTTTGCAGTTCCTTCAATCGAAAGTGCTTCCATATTATACTATTTATCTGTTATGATCACTATGAAAAATCGATATATACATCAAGATTGAAAAAGTAGTAGATATCGTCAAACTTATCAAATGTGTAATCCAGCTTATTACCGGTTTTCCGCGCTATATCTACAAGCCCTAATCCGCCGCCGCCTTTATCGGACAATCTTTGATGGTTCAATATAAATTTATACATATCCTTCAGCTCCTCTCTGCCCATTGAATTGATCTTATCGATCTTATTTCTGAGCACATCCACCTTTTCCTGTGAAATGAAGTTCCCGGTAGAAATCTTATACCTCTCCCCACCGCGACTGATCACAAGAATCCCGAATTTGTCTCCATATTCTTTAGTCATCTCATCAGGTAACTCTTCAATATGATGATAAAGATTCTGGAGGCTCTCAACTAAAACATTATATACTTTCTTACGTATCTTGGAACTTTCGTTGTGCTCATCCATCTTGGATTCAACGACCTCAAGCACATTACTGATGAGTTCACTTGAGATATTCCCTTTGAAGGACATCAATACATCTCCACTATTCAGGTTGGAGTAATACTCATTGACATCAAAGCTCATTTAGGCTTCTTTTTGTTGACTAGATTTACTGATCTGATCAGCAAATATAAAAAAAATGTTTCAGTAACTAATATAGATAAAAATTACTGCCTCTCGTAATAAATTCTGGCAAAACCACTATTTTTTTTAACAAATGGTAATAATCCTTTGACCGATAGGTCATCTCCTTCTTTCAGCGGATTTGTGATCCTTCCAGTTGCCCTTAAAAGTTTTATAATTAACGTATGAGCATTCCAGTGAGCCGTTATACAACTTCCGTTTACTGGACGGCTTTAAACCTACACGACCCATGGCCTGTTTGCTGGACGAGAGTATCCATGCATCGGAGCCGGGATAATGATGCTTCAATGTGGTTCCTATCATTCCATAGAGAGATTCAATGTCGCCAGGTTTCATCCTTTCGCCATAAGGGGGGTTCATGACAATAGTGGTCCCCTCTGAACCATCAGTATCTGCAAAATCTGCCTGTTCAACTTCAACCAGGTGTGAAAGGTCCATTTGTTTCACCTGTTGCCGGGCCAGGTTCACAGCTACAGGATCTAAATCCCTTGCAACTATCGGAACCTTCACCTCCTTCTCCCTGGGGAGATTCTGTACCACATGCTCCATCATTTCCTGATCAAAATCCTTCCAATTCTCAAAACCGTACTGTTGCCTGAATATCCCCGGAGGTATACCTGCTGCTATCAGGGCTGCCTCAATGGCCAGGGTGCCTGAACCACACATGGGATCGAGCAAAGGAGTATCCCCGGTCCAACCAGTAATCATAATCATCCCCGCCGCCAGTACCTCATTGAGCGGAGCTTCAAATGCGCCTGTTCTGTATCCCCGTTTGTGCAGCGAACCTCCCGAGCTGTCCAGCGAAATGGTAACCAATCTTCCGGAAATATGCACATTGATCAGTAATTCAGGCTGCTCTTTGTTCACCGATGGACGAAGGTGGGTCTGTTCCCTGAAACGGTCTACTATGGCATCCTTTACCTTTTGGGATACAAAGTGGCTGTTATTGAAAAAGGGTGAATGGACCACCGGATCGATTGCGAAGGTCATCTTATTATCCAGGTGAAGCGACCAATCGTATCTTTTCACCCTCCTGTAAAGGGTGTCTGCATCTGTTGCTTCGAAACGAAACAGAGGGAGCAGCACCCTGATTGATAAGCGAGAAGCCAGATTTGCCCTATAAAGGAGTGCACGGCCACCATAGAAGGTAACCCCCCTGTTAACAACCTCGGTTCTCTCCGCTCCCAGGGTTTTTAATTCATCAGCTAATAGCGACTCAAGTCCCTTAAGGGTTTTCGCGTGAAATTTCTCTAGTTGTGCCATCGTGGAATTTCAAATTGATCAGTTTCATTGCCTGGTTAAGCCGCTCATGACCGGTTCCGGTGACAAGTGCCCATTCCAGACCAAACCTATCAAGTTCATATTTATATTTTTCGAGAAGCTTTTCTCGCTTCTCTCCTCCATTCTCTCTGACCGGATCAAAAATCCAGGGTAAATCCGTACCGCAAAGCAACACCATGTCAAACCGAGCCTGCCGGATGCGGTCATCTATCCAGGCTGGAATGCTCCCATAAACCACTTCAAACCATACCCTGGTGATAATAAGCCAGGTGTCAAAAAAAATCCAGTTCCGGAGCTGTTCCGATGCTTCATACTCTTTCACCTGCTGCCGGGCAATATGTTCCAAATCGTCATATTCATAAGGTCTGCCAAGATGTTCAATGTACTCCCTCGCATATTCGGGAACTACAACTCCACCATAACTACTTGCCAGGGCAGCAGAAAGGTCCGATTTACCAGTGGATTCCGGACCCGTGATCAGAATTCGCCTTAATGGGCTATGGGAGTATATCTCTTTTTCCATTCAAAATAGCCAATGATGGCCATGGTAGTGTAAATAGCGAACAATATCAATGTGGGATACAATCCCCTGTAAAGATACAAACCCATGGAGACTGCATCAACAACAATCCAAAGAATCCAGTGTTCCAGTATCTTCCTGGCTAACATCCAGGTGGCTGTGAAACTCACTGCTGTCGTAAAAGCATCCCAATATGGAATGGGAGAGTCAGTGTATCGGTCAAGGATCACACCTATAACCAGAAAGAGAAGCGCTGTAATGACAACCAGAATCAATGCCAGTTTCCATTTGATCCTGCTCATCTTCAAAGTGGTACCGCTACTACTATCAGGTTTTCGCCAGAGAATCCATCCATAGATACTAATGATAAGATAGTATCCATTGAGACCCATATCTGCATAAAACTTGGATTGATAGAACACCATCATATAGAGCACTGCACTAATAATGCCCATAGGCCATAACAGTATGTTCTGACGAATACTGAAAAGGAGGTATAAGACGCTAAAAACTACGCCCAGTACTTCAACATAGTGCGTAGATAACCATGAGATCATTCATTTTCGACTTTGGCCAGTTTCCGCTGATGCAGCAAGGGATCTTCAAGAATCTCCACTGCTTTGTTAAACACCTCGTTGGTTGGATTGAACACTTCATAAAAATTACCCATCCCAAACAGATCCCGGGCCATATATCCTTTAAACAGAAGTGCGATATGCTCTTTTGACCTGTTCCACTCCTTCTCATTGTATTCCAGTTTCTCTTCACCGGCAAATTCGACCAGCTCGGCCAGTTGCTCCATCGAGGGGACAAAGTTTGTATTGAAGAGATCGAAATTGGGATATTCGCCCAGGAATTCATTGCGGTGATCATCCACATACTGGAGTACGAAACGGTTAAATATTCCCTTGCTGATTAATTGTCGATAGTAATTGGAATAATTGGAGGTATCCCAGGGAACAAAATAATCGGGCATGATCCCTCCTCCACCGTATACTGTCCGGTTCAGACTAAGGGTTTTGTAACGCTGCGATTCGGGGAATTCGATACTGTCTGAACTCATCAGTTCACCATTGTTATACCTGTTGATCAGATCAAAAGCATATTCTTCATAACCATTTTCATAGGGTTTCTGAATTAACCTGCCGGTGGGGGTATAGTACCGGGCCACAGTGAGGCGGATCATGGAACCATCACTCAGATAGAAGGGTTGTTGTACCAGTCCCTTTCCAAAGGAACGTCGTCCCACGATAACTCCCCTGTCCCAATCCTGCACCGCTCCACTCACAATTTCACTGGCAGAGGCTGAGTTACCATCAATCATGATCACCAGGTTACCATCCTCAAAAAGTCCTGATTTCCTCGATTTATAGGTCCTGTCAGGAACCTTTTCCCCTTCAGTGCGTACAATCTCCTTGTTTCCGGAAAGCAGATGATCAGTTAATTCTACAGCTACCGGAAGCCAACCGCCGCCATTACTCGACAGGTCAAGGATCATATCCTCCATGCCCTGCTGTTTCAATGATTTTACAGCTTTCTCAAATTCATCAATGCTTGTGTGTGAAAACCTGGCCAATTTCACATAACCGATCTTGGGGTTAACCATATATGAGGCATCCAGGCTGAACACCGGAATCTTATCCCTGGTTATTGAAAAATCCAGGTTCTCTTTCTCACCCTTTCGCAGGATTGAGACATCTACTCTTGTTCCTTTTGGTCCTTTCAGCAGTCGCTGAACGTCGCGGGTGGTGATGCCGGTACCAGCAACCGTTTCGCCTTCAACTTTCAGGATCCTGTCACCTGCACGAATCCCCACCCTTTCTGAAGGCCCTCCTGCAATAGCCCGAATGATATAGATGGTGTCATCCAGTACATTAAAACTAACCCCAATGCCTTCAAACTCACCTTCAAGTTGCTCATTCAATTGCTCCAGCTCCTCCTTGCTAAGGTATGATGAATGTGGATCGAGCTCGTGTAGCATATTTACTATGGTACTTTCCACCACCTCAGATTCATTGATGGAATCCACATAATACCGGCTCACTTTGTCCATCACCTGCGCCAGCTTCAATGCTTCTGGATTCCATTGTGCTTGCATTGCAAGGGTTGTAAGAAAAGCCAGAGACAACCCATAAAAAAGTTTTAATCGACCCATGATCTATTTGTTATCGTACAATTGTATAACCACCTCCGGGAGAAAAAGTTGGTTCTATTTTCATTCAAATCGGCTTTATTCCCATTCAATGGTAGCCGGAGGTTTCGAACTAATGTCATATACCACCCTGTTGATCCCCCTCACCTTATTGATAATATCGTTCGAGACACGACTTAACATCTCATGTGGCAGATGTCCCCAATCGGCAGTCATTCCATCGGTAGAGGTTACAGCCCTGAGGGCTACGACAAATTCGTAGGTGCGTTCATCACCCATAACTCCAACTGATTGAACCGGAAGCAGGATTGCACCTGCCTGCCAAATCTGGTCATACAATCCGAACTTGTGCAGTGCCTTGATATAGATATCATCGGCTTCCTGGACCAGGCGGATCTTTTCCCGGGTGATCTCACCCAGGATTCGGATCCCAAGACCAGGTCCCGGGAATGGATGACGCTTCAGAAACGAGGAGGGAATTTCAAGAGCCTTCCCCACCCTTCTTACCTCATCTTTAAACAACAGTCGCAGGGGCTCTACTACCCTCAGGTGCATTTTTTCGGGAAGTCCACCCACATTGTGGTGCGATTTAATGGTCTGTGACGGACCATTTACCGAAATCGATTCAATGACATCAGGATAAATCGTCCCCTGACCCAACCAGGCAACATTTTCCAGCTTTCGGGCCTCCTGCTCAAAAATTCTAATAAAATTCTTTCCAATGCTCTTTCTTTTGGCCTCCGGATCAGTAACACCTTTTAGATCAGCAATAAACATATCGGCGGCATTCACCCCTATCACATTCAGTCCCAATTCCTTATAGGACTCAAGGACTGAGTTAAACTCATTCTTTCTAAGCAATCCATTGTCCACAAAAATGCAGATAAGGTTTGAACCGATGGTTCGATGCAGCAAAATGGCAGCCACAGTGGAATCCACTCCCCCCGACAATCCCATCACCACCCGGTCATTGCCCAACTTCTCACCAAGATCTTTCACTGTGCTTTCCACAAATGTCTCCGGCGTCCAGTCCATGCTACAACCACATATTTCCCCAAGGAAATTGTAAAGGATTGTTTTACCCTCGGTGGTGTGGTATACTTCGGGATGAAACTGCAAACCAAAAGTGTGCTCCCCGGTTGCTGCATACGCACCCACCTTTACATCCTCAGTACTGGCTATCACTTCATAACCTGAAGGAAGTGAATTAATGGTATCCCCGTGTGACATCCATACCTGTGTATTGCTTTTCAGATTTCGCAAAAGTGGATGGGTTGTGTTGATAACGTTCAACCTTGCCCTCCCATATTCCCGGGAATCTGATTGATTTACCTCACCTCCATAATAATGGGACAGGTATTGGGCTCCATAGCAGATCCCCAACAATGGAAAATTTCCCTTGATCCCTTCAAGATCAGGGATGGGAGCTTGCTCGTCCCTTACTGAAAATGGACTGCCTGATAAGATCACCCCTTTAACGGACCTGTCTGGTGCAGGAAAATCATTGAAGGGGTAGATTTCGCAGTATACATTATGCTCCCGAACTTTTCTGGCAATCAACTGTGTATATTGTGATCCGAAATCAAGTATGAGTATCTTTTCCATCACTTGTATAATGGTTTATCTGAGTAAATGATGTAAAAATAATATTTTATTCTGTGGAACTCCTCACTTGGGGTAAGGAATAGACATCGCCATCATTTACCCCCACCGTGTTGTGGAAAACCTTCCTGGCCTCCTCCACCAAATGAGAATGATCCTTATACCTGCTTGAGAAGTGACCTATCAATAGTTTATGGACTTCTGCTTTTTTTGCGATTGTTGCTGCCTGAGATGCTGTGGAGTGCATGGTCTCTGAGGCTAGTTTCTCATCCCTGGCTGAAAAAGTAGCCTCGTGAAACAACAGATCCACTCCTCTGACCTGCTCCACCAGTCGGGGATTAAAAACTGTATCTGAAATATAAGCATAGCTGCGTTGTCGATACGCAGGGAGTGTAAGTTTGTTGTTGGGAATAACTTTCCCTTCCACAGTAATGAAATCCTCCCCCTGTTTTACCCTCACCAGGTCGGCGATCCCAAGAGCGTAAGTCCGGATCTTCTCTTTTCTCACATTTAGCAACTTTTTCTTCTCCCTGAAAAGGTATCCAAAGGTCTCTGTTCTGTGCTTCAGGGGAATTGCATGCACTGTCAGCTTTTCATCTTCAAAAAAACACCCTTCGGTTCCAGGAACCGGAGAGCGGTAATGAAGCTCAAACGGCAAAGCTCCAAAGAAGGAGAGGTGTTGCTCCATCATATGCTGAAGTGTGTCAGGCCCATACAAGTTCACCGGGACTTTCCTACCCATCATTCCCATTGTAGAAAGCAGTCCAAAGAGACCGAACACATGGTCGCCATGCATGTGTGAAATGAAAATATGATGGATCCTGGCTGGATTTAACCCGTACTTCCGCAACTGAATCTGTGTCCCCTCACCACAATCTATTAAAAAAAACCGCTCATCTACTTTAAGTAAATGAGCGGTCGGAAAACGTTTCGAGGTAGGCAGTGCCGAACTGCTACCAAGTATGGTTAATTCAAATGACACCAGCGACTAAATTATCCGGCCTCTTTGATCAGGGCAACTGCCTCGTCCAGTGAGTTTGAAATGTTGAGAACAGTATCAAGCTGCGAAATGGTTATCAGCCTTTCAACCGCATCATTCAAACCTGTGAGTACAAATGTGCCATTTGCATTCTTACAAAGGCGATTCGCCACAAGAATAGCACTCAGGCCGGAAGAATCACAGTACCTGCAATTACCCAGATCAAGAACGATGTTTTTCTCACCGTTTCCAGATACAAGCACCAACTCGGACTTAAGTGTCGGGGCAATGTGCGTGTCCAGTTTTTCTTCCAATACTTTGATCAAAGTGTGGTTTTCAAATTTGTCAATCTTGAATTCCATAGCTGAATTAATTATTATTAAGGGTTTTACTTTACTCTGCCTTATCGCCTCCGGCATCCTTCTTCGCTTCACCGCTCAGATCGTTCTTCGCTTCACCGCTCAGATCCTTCGGTTTCGGTTGCGGTTTCGGTTGCGCCTTCTTCTTCTTTTCACTCTTCTGGTTCTCTTCCATCTCAGATTTCAGAGCCGCCAATGCAGAAATGTCGCCGAGGGTGGTTTTTTCCAGGTTGGTCTTCAATTTCCTGGTGGCTTTCCTTACCTCTGCACCTTCACTCTGCTTGACTGTTCGTACAGAAGATTTCTTCTCATCTTCGTGGATGCGACTATGAGACAAGATAATCTTTTTTGCGGACTTATTGAACTCAATCACCTTAAAATCTAACTTCTCATCCACTTTCACCGGGCTACCATCCTCTTTTACAAGATGTTTTGGAGTGACAAATCCTTCCACTCCATATGGAAGGGCCACCACGGCTCCTTTGTCCATTAATTCAATAATCGTTCCTTCATGCACTGTATCGACTCCGAATACGCTCTCAAAGACATCCCATGGGTTCTCTTCAAGTTGTTTGTGCCCGAGGCTCAAACGACGATTCTCTTTGTCAATTTCAAGCACAGCTACTTCGATATCAGCGGCTATGGCAGTAAATTCCGCCGGATGCTTGATCTTCTTGGTCCATGACAGGTCTGAAATATGAATCAAACCATCAACGCCCTCCTCGATCTCAACGAAGACACCGAAGTTAGTAAAGTTACGTACTTTCGCTGTATGTTTCGTTCCGATTTCATACTTTTCATCGATCTTCTCCCAGGGATCTGTCTTAAGCTGCTTGATACCCAGGGACATCTTTCGTTCTTCACGATCAAGCGTTAAGATCACTGCATCAACCTCATCTCCAACTTTCATGAATTCCTGTGCGCTTCTCAGGTGCTGTGACCATGACATTTCAGAGACATGGATCAATCCTTCCACGCCGGCGGCGATCTCAACAAATGCACCGTAATCTGCCATCACTACTACCCGTCCTTTCACCTGGTCACCTATCTTCATGGCTTCATCCAATGAATCCCAGGGATGCGGAGTCAGCTGCTTTAATCCAAGTGCAATACGCTTCTTATCATCGTCAAAATCAAGGATCACTACATTCAGTTTCTGATCCAGTTCCACGATCTCTTCAGGATGGTTCACGCGACCCCAGGAGAGGTCGGTAATATGAATCAGTCCATCCACACCACCCAGGTCTATAAATACACCATAAGAAGTAATATTTTTCACAGTACCTTCCAGTACCTGTCCCTTTTCAAGTTTGGCAATGATCTCCTTCTTCTGCTGCTCCAACTCCTCTTCAATCAGTGCTTTATGGGATACAACCACGTTTTTGAATTCATGGTTGATCTTAACTACCTTGAATTCCATATGCTTACCCACATAGGCATCATAATCCCTGATGGGTTTCACATCGATCTGTGATCCCGGAAGGAATGCCTCAATTCCAAATACATCCACAATCATACCACCCTTAGTGCGGCACTTTATGAAGCCTTTGATAACCTCGTCCTGGTCAAGTGCCTGGTTGACACGGTCCCAGGAACGCATGGCCCTGGCTTTCTTATGAGAAAGTACCAGTTGTCCTTTTTTGTCCTCCTGGCTCTCAACGTAAACTTCAACCTTATCACCTACCTTAAGGTCAGGATCATAACGGAATTCGCTAAGAGAGATCACACCTTCTGACTTGTATCCGATATTAATAACGACCTCACGCTTGTTCATGGAGATCAAAGTTCCATCGATTACCTCATTCTCGGCTATGGTCGAAAGGGTCTCGGAATACATTTTTTCAAAACTGGCCTGATCTTCTGTGGTTTCAAGTTCATCCGCTGCAAACTCTTCCCAGTTAAAATCTTCAACACCTGTCTCCAATGATGGATCAGCATTTTTCTTAGCCTTTGATGGAGCCGCTTTTTTAGAACTCTTTTTGGGTTTCTCTTCAGCTACAGGCTCTTCGGCGTTCTTCGCCTCCTGGCTCAGTTCCTCCGGTTGTGGTTCTTCGGCTACAGGCTCTTCGGCTACAGGCTCTTCAGCTTTTGGTTCTTCGGCTTTTGGCTCTTCAGCGTTCTTCGCCTCCTGGCTCAGTTCCTCCGGTTGTGGTTCTTCAGCAGGTTTTACACTTTCCTCCTGGGGAACAGCATCTTCGACCGGTGTTGCTTCACTTGCAGGTTCAGTCGATTCTACTTCAGCTGCAACATTCTCTTCAATTTTTTTACTTTTTTCAGTTGCAGGTGTAACTTTGTTTTCAATTTTTTTACTCTCGTCAGACATTAGATAATACCTTTAAAATTAATAAGTTAGACATTATAGTTGTTTTATCAAGCCGCAAAGTTAACAAAACGGCTACAAATCCCAAAAAAAGATCGGCGTAAAACCCTGTAAAACCACGATTTGCATGGCTTTCTGCCATAGAACATCAAGAGTTCCCGGCTTCATGTCAAAAACTAAAATCCATCATGCCACGTTTTGCATTAAAAATTTAACTTTACATTTCATTTAACAACCCCTATAAATATGAAAATAGCAGTAGTTGGAACAGGTTATGTGGGGCTCGTATCCGGAACATGTTTTGCAGAAACAGGAATTACAGTCACCTGTGTGGATATAGACCAGAAGAAGATTGACAATCTGAAACAGGGGATCATCCCCATTTATGAGCCTGGATTAGAGAATATGGTAAAGAATAATGTTGATAAAGGTCTTCTATTCTTTAGTACCAACCTGGAAGAGAGCATTGTTGATTGCGAAGCCGTTTTTATCGCCGTTGGTACTCCACCAGATGAGGATGGCAGTGCTGACCTGCAATACGTACTGGCAGTGGCCGACGAAATCGGACAATATATGCAGGATTACATGGTTATAGCTACCAAAAGCACCGTTCCCATTAAAACTGCTGAGAAAGTTAGGAAAAAGGTTGCAGATGCGCTGGCAACGAGGGATGTGGACATAGAGTTTGACGTGGCATCAAACCCTGAATTCCTGAAAGAGGGTGCTGCTATCAATGACTTCTTAAAGCCTGACCGGATTGTGATCGGGACAGATTCCGAACGTGCAGAAAAGCTTATGAGCCGGCTGTACAAACCCTTTTTATTAAATGGTCACCCCATCATCTTTATGGATATCACTTCGGCAGAGATGACCAAGTACGCAGCCAACTCCATGCTGGCGACAAAAATCAGCTTCATGAATGATATTGCAAACTTGTGTGAGGTTGTGGGAGCAGATGTAAATATGGTCCGGAAAGGGATCGGTAGTGATACACGCATAGGCAACAAGTTCATCTATCCTGGGGCAGGATATGGTGGAAGTTGCTTCCCAAAGGATGTGAAAGCGTTGATACGGACAGGTGATGAGTATGACCGTTCGCTGGAGATTCTGAAAGCGGTTGAACTGGTAAATAATAACCAGAAGGGTGTTATACCTGCCAAAATCAGATCCCATTTCGGGAATGACCTCAGGGGTAAAAAAATCGGTATCTGGGGATTGTCCTTTAAACCACATACCGATGATATGCGGGAGGCCCCTTCGGTTCGCATCATAGAAGAATTATTGAAGGAAGGTGCAGAGATCAGGGCCTATGATCCGGTGGCACAGGAAGAGGCCAAACGGCAGCTGGGAGATAGAATTGAATACTGCGATGACAAGTATGAAGCTATGATTGATACAGATGCACTTGTGGTAGTCACTGAATGGCCTGAATTCAGAGTTCTGAATTACAAGGTACTGGACAAACTGATGATTGAAAAAGTGATTTTCGACGGTAGAAATATTTATGATGCGGAGGAGCTCCAGGAGTATGGATTCACCTACTACAGCATTGGAAGACTACCTGTTAAACCCTGAACTGGATAATACAATATGAAGAGAATTCTAATTACCGGTGGAGCAGGTTTTATTGGCTCACATCTGTGCGAGAGGCTCCTTCAGGAGGGCAATGAAGTGCTCTGCCTCGACAACTACTTTACCGGGGCAAAGAGAAACATCACCCATCTGCTGGATAATCCTTATTTTGAACTGATCAGACATGATGTCACTTCCCCCTTCTATGTGGAAGTGGATGAGATCTATAACCTGGCATGTCCGGCCTCACCCATACATTACCAGTACAATCCAATTAAGACGGTGAAAACGTCGGTGATGGGAGCCATTAATATGCTGGGACTGGCCAAAAGGATCAAAGCCAAAATACTGCAGGCATCCACCAGTGAAGTATACGGGGATCCCACCATTCATCCTCAACCAGAATCCTATTGGGGCAACGTGAACCCGATCGGCTCAAGATCTTGTTATGATGAGGGTAAAAGGTGTGCAGAAACCCTCTTCAAGGATTACCACCAGCAAAATGGGGTGAGGATCAAGATCGTAAGGATATTTAACACCTATGGTCCAAGGATGCACCCCAATGATGGCAGAGTAGTCTCCAATTTTATTGTCCAGGCGCTGCAGAAAAAGGATATTACTATTTACGGAGACGGTACACAAACCAGGAGTTTTCAGTATGTGGATGACCTGGTGGAAGGGATTGTACGAATGATGCAAACAGGCGATGATGTGACCGGGCCCATCAACCTGGGAAACCCCGGGGAGTTTACCATCCTTGAGCTGGCTGAGAAAATATTGCAGATGACCGGATCAAATTCAAAAATCATTCACATGCCATTGCCTCAGGATGATCCCGTTCAGAGAAAACCTGTAATCTCCAGGGCGAAGGCCCACCTTAATGACTGGGAACCTGTGGTTGATCTGGATGAAGGATTACAGAAGACCATTGCATACTTTGAAAAATTGCTAAAAGAATAATATGAAAGGTATCATTTTGGCCGGGGGCGCCGGTACGCGTCTATATCCCATTACAAAATCAATCTCCAAGCAGATCATTCCTGTCTACGACAAACCGATGATTTACTACCCATTGTCGGTACTTATGCTGGCGGGGATCAAAGAGATCCTGATCATCTCCACACCGGAGGATCTCCATCTATACCAAACATTGCTGGATGATGGAAGTCAGCTCGGACTTTCATTTAATTACACCATACAACCCTCCCCCGACGGACTGGCGCAGGCATTTCTTATTGGTGAGGAATTCATTGGAAACGACAATGTTTGCCTTATCCTTGGAGATAATATTTTTTACGGACATGGATTCTCCAGAACACTGCAGCATGCAGCTACCCTTGATCATGGAGCCATTGTCTTCGGCTATTATGTGACCGACCCGGAACGATACGGAGTGGTTGATTTTAATTCACAGGGAGAGGTCTTGAGTCTGGAGGAGAAGCCCGCAAAACCAAAATCAAATTATGCCGTTACAGGCCTCTATTTCTATGGCAATGATGTTGTTGAAAAAGCCAAAACACTCAAACCGTCGCAACGGGGTGAACTGGAGATCACTGATCTGAACAGGTTATACCTGGATGAACAGAAGCTGAGTGTCAGAATTATGGGAAGAGGTTTGGCCTGGCTCGATACAGGAACCCACGAAAGTCTGTTGCAAGCATCCAACTATATACATACCATTGAACAGCGACAGGGATTAAAGATCTCCTGCATCGAGGAGATCGCCTATCAAATGGGTTTCATTGGAAAGGAGCAACTGCTATCTCTTGCAGAACAGATGAAAAACAGTGCTTATGGGCAGTACTTAATAGAAATCGCCAATGAAAGGCTTTTCAACTCAGACATATAAGTGAAGGAATGAAGATCAGGGAAACTGGCATCAAGGGACTTATCATCCTGGAACCAAAAGTATTTGCAGATTCACGAGGATATTTTTTCGAAAGCTACCACAGATCAAGGCTGGAAGGTCATGGCATCTTTCTTAATTTTATTCAGGATAACCAGTCACGCTCCTCATTTGGTGTCATTCGCGGACTGCATTATCAGAAGGAACCCTACGCCCAGGCAAAATTGATCAGGGTCACAGAGGGATCCATCTTCGATGTGGCAGTGGACATTCGTCCCGACTCTCCAACATTTGGCAAATGGTATGGTCTTGAGATCAGCGCTGAGAACCACCTCCAGTTATTAATCCCCGGAGGATTTGCCCATGGATTTTCAGTGCTTTCACCACAGGCCACCCTCTTATATAAATGTGATGCCTATTATCATCCCGGATCTGAATCAGGATTGCGCTTTGATGATCCCGATTTGAAGATCGACTGGAAAATTGATTTAAAGTCGGCTGTCATTTCTGACAAAGACAGGATGCTGCCCCATTTAAAGGACCTTTAAACTGTTAATAATGAGTCATGTATTAGTAACCGGCGCAAGCGGACAACTCGGACGGGAAATCAAAAAGATCCGAAATAGTTTTAAACAGATTTACTCTTTCACAGATATTGAGGAACTGGATGTTTCGGATAAAGGAGTTCTGGATTCTTACATCGCTTCTCATCCTGTAGATTACATTATCAATTGTGCAGCCTTTACAGATGTGGATGGAGCAGAAGCAGAACCCGAACGGGCCATGCAATTAAACAGGGATGTTCTGATCAACTTGAAAGATACCCTGGAACATTACCCTAACACCCGGATTATTCACATCTCAACTGACTACATTTTTAAGGGGGATGTAACCCGTCCTCTCACTGAAGAAGATGTAGCTGAACCGCTCAGTGTATATGGAAAGACCAAACTTGAAGGAGAGAAAGTCCTGTCTGGTCATCCACGTTCCCTCATCATTCGCACTTCGTGGCTATTCAGTGTATTTGGTAAGAATTTTGTAAAAAGTATGATCAACCGAATGGATCAGCGAAACGACCTGAGGGTCGTTTATGACCAGTTGGGAACGCCAACCTACGCGGAGGACCTGGGCAGGGCAATTATGCAGATCATTTCCGATGTGGAATCGGGAAAATCGGCCTTTGTTCCAGGCATTTTCAACTATTCCAATGAAGGAGTCTGCAGCTGGTACGATCTTGCCATGGAAGTTTGCCGGTTGATCAATTGCAAAGGAGAGGTTCTTCCCATAGAGACCCATGAATATCCATTACCTGCACCAAGACCGGTCTATTCCGTTCTGAACAAAACCAAGATCAAAGAGGTCTATGGAGTGGTCGTTCCCTATTGGAGGGAGAGTCTGGAGAAATGCATTAAAAACCTGTTATAAGATTCAATGAAGAAAATGGACAACCAAGATATCCTATCGGTAGTAAAAGAGAAGGCCCGGATTTGGCTGGATAGTCCCATCGATGAACCATCGAAAGAAGCCATCCGCCTGATGATGAAAGAAAATGAAACTGAGCTGATCGAAAGTTTTTACAAGGACCTGGAGTTTGGCACTGGCGGACTCAGGGGGATCATGGGAGTTGGTACCAACCGGATGAACATCTATACGGTAGGAATGGCCACACAGGGTTTATGCAACTACCTTTTGAAGCAGTTCCGGGGTAAAGAAGAGATCAGCATTGCAGTGGCCCATGATTGCCGCAACAACAGTCCTCTGTTCGCGGAAATTACAGCTCAGATCTGTGTGGCCAATGGCATCAAGGCTTACCTGTTTGATGACCTGAGGCCAACCCCTGAACTCAGTTTTGCCATACGAAACCTTGGATGTCAGAGCGGTGTGGTTGTGACAGCCTCTCACAATCCTAAAGAGTACAATGGGTACAAAGTTTACTGGGAGGATGGCGGACAGATCATCAATCCGCATGATGTGAACATCATCCGGGAGGTACAACAGATCAAGTCCATTGAAGATGTGAAGTTTAATGGAGACCGGGATACAATCATTCAGCTGGGAGAGGAAATGGATGCCCTCTATATTGAGGAGGTGGTCAAACAGTCACTAAATCCTGAGGTGATCGAAGCTCATTCAGACGTGAAAATTGTTTATACCCCGATCCATGGAACCGGAGTTTACATGGTTCCCAGAGCTCTGAAACGACTGGGATTCAAAAATATCTATAACGTGCCTCAACAGGATGTGGTGGATGGTAATTTTCCTACCGTTGTCTCACCAAATCCGGAGGAGTCAGCGGCCCTTGATCTGGCGATTAAAAAAGCCGATGAGGTGGGTGCTGACCTGGTAATGGCCACCGATCCCGATGCCGACCGTGTGGGTATTGCTGTCAGGGACGACCATGGAAAACTGGTTCTGATCAATGGAAACCAGACCGCCTCTTTGCTCACCTATTATCTGCTTTCACAATGGTCGGAAAAGGGAAAACTTACCGGAAAAGAGTATATCGTGAAAACTGTGGTTACCACCGAGTTGATAGCAGAGATGGCAAAACACTTTGGGGTTCCCTATTATGATGTACTAACGGGTTTTAAATTTATCGCCGACATTATTAAGAAGAATGAAGATACAATGACCTTTATCGGAGGAGGGGAAGAGAGCTATGGTTTCATGATTGGGGATTTTGTGAGGGACAAGGATGCTGTGGCTTCCTGTTCGATGATTGCGGAGCTCGCTGCCTGGGCCATGAGCCAGGGGAAGAGTGTATATGACGTCTTACTGGATATCCACCAGAAATTCTCTTTCTATCAGGAGTCATTGATCAACGTGGTCCGGAAAGGCAAATCAGGATCGGAGGAGATCCAGTCTATGATGGCCGGATTCAGAGAGAGACCCCCGGTAAGCATCAACGATTCCAGGGTGATGGTGATGCATGACTACCAGGAGCAGTTGAGTATTGAAATGGGTACCGGGAAACAGACCGGGATCACCCTTCCAAAGTCCAATGTGCTTCAATTCCTGTTAGAAGATGGTAGTAAAATTTCGGTCCGGCCTTCCGGTACAGAACCTAAAATCAAATTCTATTTTAGTGTATTTGAGAAACTTGACAAGAGGGAGGATTTTGATCGCATAAGAGAACTGCTCGAGAAACGTATTATGAATCTGAAACAGGACCTTAAGCTTGTGTGATATTCATTCCCCGATAATCTTCACCAGCAACCTTTTGCGACGCTTGCCGTCGAACTCTCCATAGAAAATCTGTTCCCAGGGACCGAAGTCCATTTTCCCTTCAGTGACAGCCACTACCACCTCACGCCCCATAATGGTGCGTTTCAGGTGGGCGTCGGCATTGTCTTCGTAGCCATTGTGACGGTATTGACTATGGGGCTTCTCAGGGGCAAGTTTTTCCAACCAAACTTCGAAGTCATGGTGCAGACCCGACTCATCATCATTGATAAATACAGAGGCGGTGATGTGCATGGCATTTACAAGGAGCAGACCTTCTTCTATTCCACTTTCTTGCAGGCACTCGTCCACGTCCCGGGTAATATTAATTAGCTCTCTTCTTTTGGTGATGTTAAACCATAGTTCTTTTTTGTAGGACTTCATCGTTGTGTATGTTTTAGTTGCATGGGAAAATCAAAACTAATATAAAAAGAATTGGGTATCATTATCGGGGAATAAACTGTTTGGCCATATTGACCAGGTAAAGCTGTTCCGATGCCCGGGTAAAAGCTGTGTACAGCCACTTCAGGTAATCAAGGGTAAGCATCTCCTCGGTGAAAAATCCCTGATCAAGATAGACTGATTTCCACTGCCCCCCCTGGGATTTATGACAGGTTACGGCATAGGCATATTTCACCTGTAGTGCATTGTAGTAAGGATCCACGGCCATTTTGGAAGCCTTCTGTTTGCGGTTTACCGCATCGGGATAATCCTCTGCCACTGACTGATAGAGGGTTTTCTGCTGATCATAACTCAGTGAAGGTGCATCAAGGTCGATTACATCCAGGAGTACCTTTACTTCCAATTCCAGTTTATTATAATCGGGAAGGGTTACCAGCACATTGGCGAAATTGTGACCATGAACCTCCTCGGTCTGAAGTACCCTTTCAACCCTTACAATATCACCATTGGCTATAAAATCGATCCGATGATGCTCATCCTTCCAGAAGTAGTTATTTTTTACGACCATAAGCAGATCACCCTGCGACAGATGTTCTTCCCGCCAGAGGATCTGGCTCCGGATTCCTGCATTAAATCGATTCGCCCTTTTGTTCGAGCGTGTAACCACAATGGTCTCTTCCATTCCATATTGGTCATAACTGGAGCTGATGGATTCCAGCAGGTCGGTCCCGTTGATCATGGAAATATCATGGAATGCATCAAAATTGAAATTGGGGTAATCCTCAATACTTTCGGTAATGAGGGTCCGAAGGGCAGTGGCATTATGAAGGATCCCCGAATCCTCAGTCTGACGAACCACATCGGTCATCTCTATTTCGTTAACGTGATATCCATACTGCTCCAATCTCTCCCTGCTCAACGCCGGACTAAGATCAAGTCCCACGGGTGGAAGTTGTGCAGTATCACCAACCAGGATCAACCTGCAGTGATTCCCCAATTCAACAAAATCCAACAGATCACGGAGCAAGTCACCAGAACCAAAAAAAGATCCAGGTATGCGATCTCCTACCATAGAAGCCTCATCTACTATAAAATATGTGTTTTTGTGAAGATTTCTGTCAAGTACAAACTCACCCAGTCCGTCTTTTCCCGATTTCTGCCTGTAAATTTTTTTATGAATGGTCCAGGCCGGATGATGGGTATAGGCACTTAGCACCTTTGCAGCTCTTCCGGTGGGAGCAAGCAGGAGACATTGCTGCTTCATGGAAGTAAGCGTTTTTACAAGACTGCTTATCAGGGTGGTTTTTCCTGTACCCGCGTACCCTCTAACCATCATTATCTCTGAAACATCATCCGAAGCAAGAAAGGCTCCCAATTCTCCAATCATTTCAAATTGGTCTCCAGTGGGTTGAAACTCAAGATTTTCAACCAATTTAGCAGATATAAAATTTCTCAACATATCATTGAATTAATGCGCAATTAAAAATATATAATTTATTTTTTTTGCTAAATTTGTGCGCAAACGTAAATATCAACCCCCATGAGAAGAGTAATCCAGGTTTTATTCGTTTTAATAATCATCGTATTAGGGTATCTGATTGTTGAAAGTATTATGGAACCCATTCGGTTCAATCAGGAGGTAGAAGTCAGAGAGCAAGCTACCATTAACCGGCTCATTGATATCAGGGAAGCTCAGAAGGCTTACAAAGATATTTATAAAAGGTATACAGGCAGCCTGGATACATTGATTATGTTTCTTCATAATGACTCATTTTCCGTGGTGAAGGCCATTGGTGAAATTCCTGAAGAGTGGATGGATGAATTGGGATTTGAGAAAGCAAGGGAAAAAGCATTGTCAGAAGGTGTGATCAGTCGTGAAACCACAAAAATACCTGTGATGGATTCACTTTTCAACGCGGGATATAACATTGATTCACTGCGCTTTGTGCCTTTTTCTGAAGATGTGGTCTTTTCAATAGAAGCAGGAGAAATTTTAACCAGTTCTAACCTTACCGTACAGGTGGTAGAGGTTGCAGTAATGTATGATGACCTGCTGAATGGAATGGATGGACAGCTTATTGTAAACTACAAGGATGAGCGCATGAAGATCGTAGGTTTTGAGGGGGTGAAATTTGGATCCATGGAGGAGGGAACCCTTACCGGCAATTGGGAATAGCCTCTTTGACATTGATGCAGGCAGATAGTATTATATCGAATACTATTTCACAAGATATTCGAGAGAAGGGTCATCAATCCATCCGGTTCGCACCAGATGGATTTTCTATTTTAATTTCAGATGCCAGTTACAGGCCTGTATCACTGAAGCAATACACCTATGAGCCCACTGTTCCTGCCAAACTACATCCTGCTGATTGTCTACGCATCTTAAGCGAGGAAGAACTGCTCTCATTTGAGGGAGAAACAGTAATCATTGTTGATTCTCCTGCCATTACTGTAGTTCCTAAACAGTATTATAATGAAACTCAGGACCGGGCACTGCTCGAAAAGGCCTGTTCGGTGGAGGAAACGGACCAAATACAACACCGTTACATTAAGGACAGGAAGATGAACCTGGTGTATGCAGTACCTGAAGAAATTAGCAGAATGGAGAGTCAGTTTTCCGGTCAGGTAAAAATCATTCATACATCAGAGTGCCTTGTTTCTTTATCAGATCAGGTCAAGGCCAGCGATCATCAAAGGGGTGTTGTATTGGCTGAAGTCCAGCCCTATACGTTAGACCTTCTGGTGATCCAGGAGGATCAGATCAGGTTATTGAACCGGTATCCACTAAAAGATCCTTCAGACTTTATTTATCATGTTCTGAACACATTGAAACAATTGGAACTGGACCGGGAGACCATACCCGTATATCTTTCCGGAATTGTTCACGAAGAGCATGAACTATTCGGACTCCTGAGAAAATATGTCAGATTTGTGCGGACCACACCCTACTATCTGGAGGAGCTTTCACGGGAGCAAATACTTCACTTTGTGATTCTATCGGAAGGCAGCAAGTGCGCATAATCAGCGGTACATACAGAGGCAAACAGATCCATCCACCAAAGAATCTCAAGGCAAGACCCACCACCGATTTTTCGAAAGAGAGCCTTTTTAATATTCTGATTCATCAAATTGATTTTGAGGGACTGGATATTCTGGACCTGTTTTCAGGGACAGGAAGCATCACATATGAGTTTGCTTCCAGGGGTGTACGTTCGGTGGTTGCCGTGGAGATGGCCCCTCCCCTTTTCAAATTCATCCAACAAACCGTAAGGGAGCTGGAAATGGACCAGGTGAGCGTGATCCGGGGAGATGCCTTCCGTTACCTGAAAAAACCATATCAATCTTTTGACATTGTTTTTGCAGACCCACCTTACGATCATCCCAAATTGGCCGAACTTCCCGACCTGGTCCTCTCTACAGACATCCTCCACATAGATGGGATCTTCATCCTGGAACATCCGGCCAGTTATACATTTACAGCACACCCCCGATTCTTCCAGCACAGAAAGTACGGAGGTGTAAATTTTACAATGTTTTCAAGAGAATCCCGCTAATCTACTTTAACAAGTTTGTTGCGTCCCTTCAATGTTCCTGCTTCATACCACTGGATCATATAGAATCCACGATTCAGAGATTGAATCTCCAGCTGACAAACCTGATATCCCATTGGAACATGCTCATTGTGAACAATCCGGCCATTCATATCGATGATCTCGAATCTTCCATCCCTCTCAGAGGGCCTGCCAAGGTTCACATAAACCAGATCACTGGCCGGATTTGGATAAATATGCAATGCATCCATCTGAATGGGCTTCTTCCCTATACCAACCTGTGGGGTTTTAAATTCTACCGCTGCCTGAAGGATTTGCTTTGAGTTCCTGTCCTGAACAAATGCCACCACGGCGAGGTCCTCCACATCTTCCACAAAGGGCTGATAAGTCCAGGTGTTCACCCGGGTATCATTGCTCCCTTGTGACCAGTTATCGCCAAGCAATTTACCAGCAGGGGTGGGCAACATATCCAGTACCACATTTCTGAAGGCTGTGTCGCCATTGATCCCCGTATAGGCATTTATGGAAGTTTCAAATACCACAACGTAGAGCTGAATATATTCAGCATAGTGGTCCACATCGCATGTAACCGATGTGGTAGCTTCCAGACTCTGATCCAGCCAGGTAACTTCCAGGTTAACATCAAATGAGGGAACCTGAAGTGATAGCAGCTTCATATTTTCCACATTCGGAGTGGTCTTCAGATCCGTAAAATCATAACGGAACTCTTCACTTATTCCACCATCCAGGATGGCATAGGGCACATTGGGTATCCCGGTAGTGAAAGATCTGATATCAGAAGGATCCGGATTATTCTGATTCATTGGATCAATCCCCGGGTAGTCCATATGATAATGAATATCGATTATATCACTGGAGTAATCCGAACCAAAAGCATCCACTACATCATCGGCTGCTGCGGAGGAAGCATCGGAAGAATTGGTAAAATGCTCCAATACCACACGTTTTGTACGTTCCATGATAAACAGATTATCGAAAGCGAACCCCTGGTTCCCAATGGACTGGCTTTCATCAGTTGCAAAAGCTACCCTGAAAGAGACATTGGGCTTGCCAGCCAGCTCCTCCAGGTCATGGGCTGCTGTTATCCAATCACTATCCGGATTAAACAGATCCCAACCCCAGCCAACACTGCTTCCGCCCGGCAAACTCTCAATACTATCGGTGTTATACCATGCAATACCGGGTGTCTCCTCTCCTATGGTTTTCCAACCCTCCTCAAAGAGATCCATATATTGTAAGAGAGCTCCACTACCAGCAGCAAAACTTTTCATGATATCCATCTGGATCAGGGGATGCTTCATCCCTGAAAGATCAAAGCAAGGACTTTGCATCCAGGAGTGTTCAAGGTAACCCACCACTCCCTCTGGCAATCTTGTGAACCACGCTTTGTCAGCCTGATTTGGTACAAAACCATCGAAATTGGGTGCATTCCACACCCAACTGGCTATCTGCTCCTCCGACTGGACAGTCCAGAGAGCCTGTGAAGCATTAAATCCTTCACTATATCCGGCTTCACCAAGGATAATTGTCGGTTTGAGTGATATTTCCTTCTCCATGGTATCGGTACAGACAAGACTACTTTTCGCAATAAATTCTACCAAATAATCTCCTTCTGAACCGAAATTATAGGTAATAGAATCAATATGGGCATCCGATACAATTTTCTCAATGAGAGTTCCGTCACTCTCCTTAAATATCCACTCAGTACCCACTGGTGGACCAAACTCAGAGATAGATCTGTTTAAGAACAGTGTTCCATTCTCACCCACAAAACAATCGGACTTCCAGGTAAAATCGGCCACCGGCATATTGCCGATCACTGTATCCATTACATAGTTTACTACACATCCCTCAAAGGTGGATGCAGTGAGGCTAATGATCCGCTCACCCGGTTCTGCATAGAAATGAGTCGGATTGATAAGGTCACTTAGATTATCATCCCCACTGCCTGGATCTCCAAAATTCCATGCCCAGCTCTCCACCTGAAGTTTATTACCTGTTGTATTTACAAAAGAGAGCATGCCCCCATCGTCAGAAATACAAGCCGCACTAAGCTCAAATCCAACTTCAGGAGCAAATTTAATGGTTACATTCTGCATGGCTATGGCGATACATCCGTTGTCTGAGGTTACGGTACACTCGATGGTATGCGACCCGGCTTCCACCAGATTGGGATGGAATACAAAACCATCGGTGAGATTACCTGATACGCCAGGTCCGGAGAATACAGCACCTGCTACACTCGACTCTAGGATTACCGGATCTTCACTCTGACAATAAACAGTGTCAAGGTTCAGTATGATGGGAACCTCTATGGATCTGATGGAGAAAGTATCCCTTAAGAACAAGGTAACAACATCAAAATATTCATAGACAACAACATACTTTCCCTCCTGCAATAAAGCCGGTTGAATCTGAGCGGTATTATCCCCGTTATCGGTTAAACCGGGTCTGCTCATATTATTGATGTTTGTAAGGGTGAACGATCCCGTGGCTCCAGCAAGGTTGGATGCCGTAACAATGAATGGATCACTGTTGTTACAAAAGGATGTATCAGGAATATGGATGTCACCCTCCGCACCCAGCACAAAGACCAGCGCCGTGTCAACGCTCGCACAGCCATGAGCATTTACCAGTGTGTAAAAGAGTGAATGTGGTGAATTTTCCGTTCCGGCAACTTCAGGGTAAAAGAAGCCGGTGGCCGGAACAACCCCCGGACCTGAGAAATCACCCCCTGTGGGGAGTGCAGTAAGCTGAAACGGATCATCTTCAATACTATATCCGGAAGCCAGATTCGTGAACTGAACATCTTCGATCTCATTTACAATTACCTGAACACTTCCTGCTCCGGTATTCACCACTCCGTTCTTATCCCATACCGTATCAATTTTATAGGTTGTGGTCACTTCAGGAGTAATGGGAATCTTATAGGTGGATTCAGCAATTAATTCATAAGATGTCACAGTTGTCCCATCGTTTAAATCAAATCCCCAGGGACCCCTGCCTGATAGAAATATGGTCAGCTCTGCCGGTTCTCCTTCACAAATCTCAGGCGGAGCTGCCATGGCTGCCACAGGCAATTCGGTATATATCTCCAGTGTATTGGCCACAATGGTAACATTGGGTATACTGTTATTCCCGGCCAAATCGGTCATGACTACACTGGCAGTCAGATTACCCGGTGATACATTATTATCACCCGATGCCACCAGGTAATTCAATACATAAAGGCCCTCGGACAGCTCCACCATCGATACCCTGTCCGAACTGAGAGGAACTCCATTGATCACGGTTCCCAGACCACCTGTATATCCTACACTGTCGGCAGTGATCACAAGTTGAACCGTATTGCCAACACCCACCTCAGTTTGTGACACCTCCATACGTTCAATAACAGGTGCATGGGCATCAATCCAGAGTGTATTTGGAGTGATGATTTCATAGGGAACCACATTAAAGTTTCCTGACGGTTTCACAAGTATCACGGAAGCTTCCAATTCACCGGCAAGAACATCATTGTCCCCTTCTAATACAGTATAAATCAGACGGTAATCTCCATTCCCAACCTCAACAAATGTAACATTTGGTTCACTTACAGCAGTTCCGTTGATGGTAGTCAGGGGGTGTGCAGTATAATAGGTACTGTCGGCATTGATGTTAAGTGTAACAATATCACCCACCTTTACCGCCATTGAAGCAACCGTCATTGTATTGATCACCGGAACTTTAGCGTCCAGGGGATCATTGCTCTGGACAATGGGGTTGTTATAGGGAACATTTTGAATGATCCCATCCGATAAGATGAGATTTATCACAGGAATATCTGCCAGCGCCGGATAACTACTCCCCCCTTCCGTAATGGTAAATGATGCCAGATAGGTGGTGGCATTCTGCCTCTCCAGATTCCCCAACGGATATCCTGCAATGCTGCCTGCTACCAAAGTATAAAGTCCACCGGCATCGTCTGAAACATTGATGGTGGCGGTGACCATATCTCCAATTTTCATGGTCACATTGGGAATCTTTACATCCTTAATCTCCAATACCTTCTGGAAATTAGCCTGAATAGTGGCTTCTCCCGTGGTAAGGGTAACGTTTGTGGTTGCCTGATTCGCATCGACAAAGATTACCCCGGCTGCTCCAGTGCCACCTGTGACTGTCCACTCTATAAATTGGTATCCAACAGGTACAGTTGCGCTAATGGGCGTAGACTCACCTTGGAATACAATCACCGTGCCGTTTGGATCAACGGTTGCTCCCGGGGTTCCGTCGGTGACTACAGTCAACTCATATGTAACCTGGACGAAATTGGCAGTGACCGTTTTATCACCATCCATGACAATGGTTTCGGGATTGGTGGATCCGCTCAGATCACCCGCCCAGCCGGTAAAGGTCCAGCCAGCATCGGCCACGGCGTCAAGATCCACTTCTGTACCTGAAAGGTAAGTCCCACCTGAAGGAGTCAGATTCACTGATCCACTGCCGGTTACATTGACTGTCAGTATATAAATGTCCTGGGTAAATGTGGCGGTAACCGTTTTGTCACCATCCATGATAATTTTTTCAGGATTGGTTGATCCGCTCAGATCACCCGACCAGCCGGTAAAGGTCCAGCCAGCATCGGCCACAGCGTCAAGATCCACTTCTGTACCTGAAAGGTAAGTCCCACCCGAAGGATCCAGGTTCACCGAACCACTACCGGTGACATTGACTGTCAGCGTATAACTGTCCTGGGTAAATATGGCAGTAACTGTTTTGTCACCATCCATAGTAATGGTTTCGGGATTGGTTGATCCGCTCAGATCACCGGACCAGCCGGTAAAGGTCCAACCAGCAGCGGCCACGGCGTCAAGATCCACTTCTGTACCCGAAAGGTAAGTCCCACCCGAAGGAGTCAGGTTCACTGAGCCACTCCCGGCAACAATAACCGAAAGCGTATAACTGTCCTGGGTAAACGTGGCAGTAACCGTTTTGTCACCATCCATGGTAATTTTTTCGGGATTGGTTGAACCGCTCAGATCACCGGACCAGCCGGTAAAGGTCCAGCCAGCATCGGCCACGGCGTCAAGCTCCACTTCAGTACCTGAAAGGTAAGTCCCACCCGAAGGAGTCAGGTTTACCGTACCACTTCCGGTAACAATGACCGACAGCGTATAACTATCCTGGGTAAATGTGGCTGTGACCGTTTTGTCACCATCCATAAGAATGGAAGTCGGATTAGTGGTACCGCTCAGATCACCGGACCAGCTTACAAATGTCCAGCCAGCATCGGCCACTGCTTCAAGTTTCACAGTGGTGCCTGCAGGGTAAGTCCCGGTTGAGGGGTCTCTGACCACAGAACCATTCCCAACGGTGTTAGTGTTGATAGTGTAGTTCTGTGCAAAAAGTTGCTCTCCCAAAAGTGCTCCTGACAGAAGCAGAAACATGATCAAAGCAAATTTTGATGCACTTATGGAGATATATGATTTAAGAAGTTTTCGATGTTTCATCTTTCACTTAATTTAATTAGAAAGTGGGGTTAAATTTACATGACAGTCACAATATAGGACCCTGGAAATACAAAAACAAATCGATCATTTTACCAGTTTTCAACATCATGTGTATCTCTATGATAAACAGGTTGTTAGATTGCGCATTCAAAGATCAGTATTTCGCTTCTGCAGATTTCTACTCAACTAATAACAGGGTTCGCCCCGGGCCTCTTTCATTTTATAAAAATAAGAGCATCTGTTATGGCTGAGACATTCCATAAAAGATGCCTTGGAATCACTGTTTTCAACGGGTTTCTTGACAAAAGGTTTGATTTCTTTGACAAATAGAGATCATGTTGTAAGTGAAAGCCCTAACCGGATTTTACGACCTGGTCATTTACCAGCCTGTACTGATCATTGCTCTCAGGACAAATTGCAGAACCTTCCTTGTCGAATTGAAGGCGATGGCCAAATTCACTCATCCAGCCTACCTGACGGGATGGATTTCCAATGACCAGTGCATAGGGCTTTACCTCCCTGGTCACCACTGCACCCGCTCCAACAAAAGCAAATCTACCAATGTTGTTCCCACAGACAACCGTAGCGTTTGCTCCGATGGTTGCACCCCTTCCTACGACGGTTTTCATGTATTCCTCTTTTCTAACAACAGCACTGCGGGGATTGATCACATTGGTAAATACCATGGAGGGCCCCAGAAAAACATCATCCTCACAAATAACGCCAGTATAAATTGATACATTGTTCTGAACCTTCACATTCTTGCCCAATACCACTTCGGGTGAAATCACCACATTCTGTCCCAGGTTACAGTTCTGTCCCAATACACTGCCGGTCATGATATGACTGAAATGCCAGATTTTGGTTCCGGCGCCGATCTGAACCCCCTCATCTATCACAGCTGTCTCGTGTGCAAAATAATCTTTCATCGTTTAGGAATTAAAATATGCCTGGATCTGATCGGTGATGTATGTAAGCTGTTGCTCGTCAAGTTCTGTATGCATGGGAAGTGACAGCACCCTGCCCGATAGCTCCTCGGCAACAGGCAGATCACCCTGCCGGTATCCCAGCTCTCCATAAGCATGTTGCATGTGTAAGGGTACCGGGTAATAGACCATGGAGGGAATGCTCTTATCCTGTAAAAAGGACCTTAACTCATCCCTGGTTTCAGCCGGCACCTGAAGTGTGTATTGGTGAAATACGTGGGTTGAGAAGTCTGAACGGACCGGCACCCTCAGATCCGCAATACCAGAGAGTGCATTGTCGTAAAAGTCCGCCACATGCTGACGTGCATGATGGTACTTCTCCAACTCTTTTAGCTTTACCCTCAAAATAGCAGCCTGCATGGTATCCAATCGGGAATTTACTCCCACATAATCGTAATAATACCTCCTTTTCATCCCATGATTCACCATGGCTCTGAGCATCTCCCCAAGCTCGTCACTGTTGGTGAAAATTGCACCTCCGTCACCATACCCTCCCAGGTTCTTCGAAGGAAAAAACGAAGTAGTCCCTATATCTCCAATGGTTCCCGCTTTTTGCGTAGTATCATCGGAAAAGATATAGTTTGCACCTAAAGCCTGGGCATTGTCCTCTATGACAAAAAGGTTCTGTTTTGAAGCAATATTCAAGATCGCTTCCATATGGGCACACTGACCAAAGAGATGTACCGGCACAATGGCCCTGGTCCTGCCTGTTATCGCTTTTTCAAGAAGCGAAGGATCAAGGTTAAAGGTATCTTCCCTCACATCCACAAGTATTGGATGCAGCCCCATCAGTTTTATAACCTCGATGGTAGAAATAAATGTAAAAGGCGTTGTAATAACCTCATCTCCCGGCCTCAGATTGAGGGCCATCATAGCCACCTGGAGTGCATCTGTTCCGTTACCGCACGTAATGGTATGTTTAACGCCCATGTATGCCGACAACTCCTCCTGAAACAGTGCCACATCCTTTCCCTTTATAAAAGCGGTGGATTCAATCACCTGTTGTATGGCCTCATCCACTTCGGCTTTAATATGAAGGTACTGGGTATGCAGGTCAACCATTCGAATCTCTTTCATCCTCTAATGTATAAAATGACTCTTAAGTATCTATAAATGTGTTAGTTGCGAAGTAGCGAAATACAAGGATCGAAATTACTAAAATTTGGCAGAATTTCAAAGTTACATTGAATAACTAATGAATGATCATTTTACCTGTCCACAGAGAATTTCCGGCATGAATCCTGCAGAAATAGAGTCCACCGTCCACACTCTCTCCATGCATGTTGGTACAGTTCCATGCAACCCTTATCTCACCGGGGATATTGTGCTTCTCTTCAAACATGGAAACAACATTTCCCATACCATCGATAATCTCAACAGTTACCTTACCGGGTTTTTCCAGCCAGATCTTAAAAATGGCATTATCAGTCACAGGATTTGGATATATGGCAAGTGAATTGTTCATCTGAAGATCTTGCACAATCTCAGTGGATAGATTAGACATCATGGGTGTGGGCAAAGAAAACACGGTCCAGCTTGGATCACCATCTGAACTTCTACCCCAGGAATCATTCGGACTGAT
>JBDLIX010000055.1:0-32629 GCA_039714655.1 Bacteroidota bacterium | reverse complement strand
ATCCGCTACCGACCTCAAAAGACCGCAAAATGCCTGAATAATAGGCGTTTAGCGGTTTTTTCTTTAGGGCAAGTTCTTGGTTCGAAGTTTAGCTATACCTCTTTTGGTAGTGTTTTTCTACCAACCCTTCTACCAACTTAAGAAGTCTTATAATGAATTAGCCATCTTCCTCCTTTGTCCCCTCCAGCGCTCAAGAAATCCATTGTTATATAGTTGATGACGGTATATATTTTTTGCCCATATTATTTATGGGTATCATACTACATAAACTTGTTTATTACAGCATTGTTCAATATATTTGCATGACCACGTAACGTGGACAAAGGACAAAGATGGACAAAATGAAAGACAACCTACTTCATACAGTCATTACTGAAGTTCTTGCTGACCAAAAAATAAATGCTTTCTGGGAAGAGAAAGCTGAGCAAGATATTGATGGTATAATTAAGCTTAAGTACAAAGGTCATACTTTGAATTTTTATGTTGAAATAAGAAAGGAATTTCGGGAATATCAGCTTACAAAGCTGTTTAATATGAAAACGGAGTATGATCCCTTAATGGTTATTGCAGAGAATATCTTTCCAAAGATTAAAAGCGCACTTGTTGAGCATGGGATAGCATATATTGTTTTGGACGGGAGCATAAATATTGAAACTGATAATATCCTTCTTAAGGTTGATGGGAAAAGCAAAGTGTATCATCATCAAGATAAATTTGGAAGAGCGTTTACCAAGGCTGGACTAAAAGTATTATTTCTGTTATTAACTAATGAGATTGACATAAATGATACTCATCGTGCGATAGCAAATAATGCTGGTATTGCACATGGGAATGTACAATATATATTAGAAGGTCTAAAAGAACAGGGATTTGCTTTACAGCTAAATAAAAAAGAATTGAAACTGACAAATAAAGATCAGTTACTGCAGAAATGGATTACTGCTTATAATGAAAAACTTAAACCCGCTTTGAAGGTTGGCAATTTCAGATTCAATAATCCAGATGGTTTTAAGGGATGGAAGGAAATGAACCTGAATAAGACTCAATGGGGGGGGGAGCCCGCTGGGAATATCTATACTAAATTCCTGCAACCAGAATATTTAACACTGTATACAAATGAGAAGAAGGCGGATTTAATTAAGAATTATAGACTTATTCCTGATCCGGAAGGTAATGTGATTGCTTATGAGAAATTCTGGAAAGAAATGAAACCAGGTAAAAATGTTGTTCCTCCTGTAATTGCTTATGCAGATTTATTGGCCACTGGAAAAAAGAGATGCATAGAAACAGCACAGAAGATATATGAGCAATTTGTTGAAAATACCCTTTAGTAAGATTCGTGAAGAGGGCCAATTCAAAGAAATATTTCTGGCACTTGAACGTGGATTTGTCAAATTTGGAATCGACTTCTACCTCGTTGGTGCGACAGCAAGAGACGTATGGATGAAAGGTATTCATGACCTTCCACCAAAAAGAGCAACAAGCGATATTGATTTTGGAATAATGATAAAGGATTCTTTCGTTTTCGATGATCTTAAAAGCTATTTGATTGAAGAGGAAGGATTCATTCCCTCGAAAGGCAACGAATTTGTTCTAATATGGAAGGATAAATCACAAGTTGACCTAATACCATTTGGAGATCTTGAAAGTGAAGGAATTGTCACCGTAAAGGGAACTGGTTTTACCAGTATGAATGTAGAAGGTTTTAAAGAAGTATATGAGCAAGCTTCAGAGGAGATTATTACAGAAGATCAACAATTTAAGGTCTGTACCTTGCCAGGTATAGTGATTCTGAAGCTTATTGCCTGGGATGACAGGCCGGAGGTTAGAAGAGATGATATTGATGACATTGCTGAGATTATCAAGAATTATTTTCATCTAAATGATGAGGTAATCTTTGAACAACATAGTGACTTGTTTACAGATGATATTGAATTGGATGAGGTTGCCTCCCAATTCCTGGGTAGGGAGATAGGTAAGATAGTATCTGGAAATCCCAAGCTTGTTGAACGGATTAAAGGAATTCTTGAGAATGGATTGAATGATAACAATAACCTGGCAGAATTGTATGCCAGTGAATCCGATGAGACAATAGAATATTCGAAAAGCTTGATTTCCCATATAAAGAAAGGCATTGAAGAAGTAACATCTGAGAGTAAATAGCCATGGAAGAGGAAAAAAAGAAGAAGCTGGTCAAATTGCCTCCAGAAGTACTTGCAGATGCCTTGTTAAAAATGACTGAACATGATGATATGGCAGAGCGTTTGGTCGAGCGGCTTATCAGTGAACCGGACGTTATCATCAAAAGTTTCAGGAGAAAGATCAGTGGCCTGAAGCGGAGAAAGAAGGTTATTCACAGGAATGAATCAAGGAGATTTGCAGCTGAATTGGGCCATTTACTTGAAGATCTGGAACAGGTAAAACCTGATCCTGATGTTGGAATGTCCTTGATTGCCTCTTTTCTCGAAACCGACCAGGCTGTATTTGGGAATTGTGATGATTCCTTCGGTTATATAGGTGATGTTTACAGATATGGAGCACGTAGTCTATTTACTCAGTATGCTTCCAGATGCACGGATAAGAAACAAGTTCTTGATCTGCTGATAAAAACATATTCAAATGATCCCTACGGTGTAAGGGAAGGATTGATTGGCAAGGGACTGGAGATGCTGGGAGAAGAGGATGCAAAAAATGCCATCCATCTTTTCGAATTATTGTCAGAGGAAGTGGAGGATGAATATCAAAAGGACCATTATTTAAGGGCCATCGAATCTTTGGCGAGGCAAACGGGAAATGCGGAGCTTTTTGAGAGAATTAGAATGCAATCAACGGAAGAGCCAAGCGTTTCAAGTTGTATTGATATTGGGAGAGTTTACCTGGAATCTGGTTTTCCCCAGAAAGCCTTAGAGTGGATCAATAGGATTTCTTCCTATGAGACTTTCATGGATAGGGAGAGGCGTGAGATTCTTCAGGAGATTTACGGACAGTTAGGCGATTCACAGAAGGAGGCGGAATTGGCCTGGATCTCATTCAGAAAAGGCAGAAATCTACATACCCTGGATAAGCTTTTGAAAGTAATTGGTGAGGAGAAAAGAGAGCAGGTGATTGATGATGAGGCCGGCTTTATCATTGATGATGGGCAAACAGACTATTCCGATATCAAATTTCTTATTGATGTTAAGAAATTCGATGAGGCTGAAATATGTATTCGGGTCATGGCTGGTACCCAAACTCTGAACGGTCGCTTCTATGAAACCTTATTACCAATGGCAAAATCCATGGAATCAGAATCCAGGATGTTGGCTGCACATGTAATATACAGAGCATTGCTTGAATCCATACTTGACAGGAAGTTTTATAAGGCCTATCCGCGTGCTGCGAAATATCTAAAGAAGCTTGACCATCTTGCTGCAGAAATCGAAGATTGGCAAGATCTTGGAGAACATGGGATGTATCATGTGTGGCTGAACCAGGTCCATGGAAAGAAAAGTAGTTTTTGGAAGCACTACAGAAGTGAATAAATGCCTTGGACTATCATCAAAAAAGTAATCAGATACTCTTTGGGGCAAATAAAACACATGAGATTTCAGGTTCGTCAATTTGCAACCATCACAAAATCAGTATGATAGGAAGTAGAAGGCGATAAAACACTGAAAAAGAGTAACACAATACATTCCGCTACCGACCTCAGAGATTTACTATAAAACTTTGAAGATGAGCGATTTTTTCAAAAGGTTTTTTCAATGTAGTTCTCAAACATACCGTTCCGTCATTTGTAATCCCTTCCACAAAAGACTTTATAATGGGTGATATGGCCTGTCTGAGTTGGCCGATTCTGGTGTATATCTCGGCGAATAAAACTGGTGGTTTGAGGAATAGCCGGTCAGTTTCTTTGCAAGGCAATTTAATAGCTCCATTGTAGATCGATATTAATTCCAGTCAGAAAATTTGGAATCATTATATATAATAGGGGATAGATTATAGATCGAAGTCAAATATTATCTTTAGCTTTCATTTTAAATATTTTATATCCCGAATATGAGCAACACAACACAAGAGATTAAATTCCACAGCAGACAGAGTGTACCTGTAGAACTTCACAAGGTGAGGATTGTACAGAAGCTCCATCTGAAACCCATTGATGAAAGACTGAAAGCCATTCGCGAAGGAGGATTCAACACCTTCCTGTTGAATACCAAGGATATTTTTCTGGATATGCTTACCGACAGTGGCACCAATGCCATGAGCGATAACCAGATATCCTCTATGTTGCAGGCAGATGATGCTTACTCAGGTTCTCAAAGTTTCTACAGGATGGAAGAGGCCCTTCGGGAGGTTTTCGGCAAGCACTATGTGTTGCCCGTACATCAGGGAAGAGCTGCTGAAAATGTGATCTCTCAGGTATTTGTGAACGAGGGGGATGTCATTCCCATGAATTACCATTTTACCACCACCAAGGCCCATATGGAGATCAACGGGGGGACGGTGCTGGAGATTTACACCGATGAGGCGCTGAAAATAAAAAGCAACCATCCCTTTAAGGGAAACATTGATATCCAACGTTTGCGTGAAGTCATTGCAGAATATGGAGTGAAGCGTGTACCATTTATCAGGATGGAAGCTTCCACCAATCTGATCGGTGGACAGCCCTATTCCATGCAGAATATGAAAGATGTAAAGGCCATTGCCGATGAGCATGGGATTATGATTGTGCTGGATGCCAGTCTGATTGGAGAAAATGCCTATTTCATTAAGCAGAGGGAAGCTGCCTACAAGGATGTCTCCATCAAGGATATTCTGAATGAAATGTGTGGAATGGCTGACATCGTCTATTTCTCGAGCCGAAAAGTGAGCTCCACCAGAGGTGGGGGTATTTGTGTTGATAGTGAGGAACTGATGTTGAAAATGAGGGACCTGATTCCGCTGTATGAAGGATTTATGACCTATGGAGGAATGTCGGTTCGGGAAATTGAAGCCATGGCCGTTGGACTGAGGGAAACACTGGACGAAACCGTGATTGGTCAGTCCCCTGCGTTTATCGAATATGCCGTAAATGAATTGGATGCCATGGGAATGCCTGTGGTTATGCCGGCTGGGGCACTGGGCTGCCACATCGATGCCCTTCAGTTTCTGCCACATGTTCCGCAATTGGAGTATTCAGCCGGAGCCCTGGCTGCTGCGTTGTACATTGTTTCTGGTTGCAGGGGTATGGAACGTGGAACCATATCCATGGACAGAGATGCTGATGGCAACGATGTGCCCTCCGATATGGAGTTGCTTCGATTGGCTTTCCCAAGAAGGGTTTTCACCCTTTCACAGACCAACTTCCTGCTCGACAGGCTGAAGTGGCTGCATGAAAACAGAGAGCTTATCGGGGGACTCAAATTCATCGAAGAACCTGCAGTATTGCGCTTCTTCATGGGACGACTGGATGCTGTATCTGACTGGCCTGAAAAACTGGTAGAAAAGTTCAAGGCCGATTTCGGAGATAGCCTGTAATCACTTTATCCCGAAGGATTTATAGCGGAAGTATTTATTCCCAGTTAAGGATCACTTTACCACAGTTTCCTTCTGCCATCACATCAAAACCTTTCTGGAAATCATTGATGGGATACCGGTGTGTGATGATGGGCGAGATGTCTAAACCAGATAATAGCATTTGCTCCATTTGATACCACGTTTCGTACATTTCACGTCCATAAATACCCTTCATGGTAAGTCCTTTAAAGATAATGCGGTTCCAGTCAACCTGGGTAGAAGATGGCAAGATTCCCAGCAGTGATATTTTCCCGGAATTATACATGTGTTCAACCAGTTGATTGAAAGCTGCCGGAGCTCCCGAACACTCCAGCCCTATGTCGAATCCGATCATTCCCAGTTCGTCCATCACCTCTCTGAGGTTCTCTTTCAGGGGATTAACTATTCTGGTAGCTCCCATTTTGGCTGCCAGGGCAATCCTGTATGGACTCGTTTCGGTAGCTACCACGTAGCGGGCTCCGGCAAAGCGTGCCACTGCCACTGCCATGCTTCCGATTAATCCGGCACCAGTTACCAGTACATCTTCCCCGATTATGGGGAAGGAGAGTGCCGTATGGGTTGCATTTCCAAAGGGATCCATAATGGCCAGGATCTCATCTGGAATACGCGAGTCAAATTTCATGACATTGCCAGAGGGAACCTTTACATATTCAGCAAAGGAGCCATTGATGTTCACCCCGATGCCAATGGTGGTTTCACAGATGTGCTGTCGTCCGCGCCGGCAATTTCTGCAATGCCCGCAGGCGATATGGCCCTCCCCGGTAACGCGGTCTCCCTCTTTGAACTCTTTTACCTCACTCCCCATCTGTGCAACATGACCTACATATTCATGCCCGATGGTCAAACCGACAGGAATGGTGTTTTGTGCCCATTCATCCCAATTATATATATGAAGATCAGTACCACAAATGGCTGATTTGGATACCTTGATTAATACATCATTGGGACCAATCTCCGGAAGAGGAATATCCTCCATCCAGATCCCTTTTTCGGATTTGGATTTTAGAAGTGCTTTCATATTTGTTGAATCTCTTTTTCATTAACTCGTTTTAAAAGGGACCTATTATTCTGCTCCAGGAATCGATCGTCAATCAGATTTCCAGATACTTTTTAAGGAACTCCTTTCCCTGTAAAATGGCTTCTCTTCCGCTTGATTCAATCCCGTACCATCCTCTGTATCCTGCATCACGACTCATTTTGATCATTTTCGCTGTCAACTTTTCCGTGGGTTGGTTCCGATAGGACATTCCCACCGCCCAGGGCAGCATCTTTTCAAGATAATCCACATTGTTGAATTCATCAGATGGTCTGCGCCAGTCAGGGTATGACCCGAAATAGAGGTTATTTACCTCATTCAAAAGGGCTACCATCCAGTCAGCATCATTTGAAACACCTCCGTGATTTTCAATACATACACTGATTCCTGCCTGCATGGCATATTCCAGTAACATGTTGTATGATTCTGTCGCCCATTTTAAGGCTTCATCTTTATCCACATCCTGCGGTCCCCGGCAATTGGTTCGTATGGCTTTACAACCAAGATACTGCGCAATATCAATCCATTTTTGGTGGTTGATCACAAATTGTTTTCTCAATTCATGCGTTGGTTCACAGCCATCTCCTTCTGCATCGACCATGATCAATACCATCTTTACCCCGTGGTCATCCGCATTCTTTTTCAATTGGTTGAGATAACTTACAGTCGGTACTTCAAACAGTGTATTGACAAATTCTATCCCGTTCAAACCAAAATCTTCTCTGGCAATTCTCGGAAAATCCAGGTTCTTCCATTTTCCATCTCTCATTTCCTGCACCAGTGCCCATTGGGCAAGTGAGATATCGTCATGCGTCATTTGTGGTGTTGCCATGGCCTTCACCTCTCTGTTCAAAGCAGGTGCAACCAGTCCGGCTGCACCCAGTAAGGCAGTTTTTTCAATAAAACCTCTTCTTGAATACTGTTTCTGCTTATTCTTCATAGTTGCGGTATAATTAAAGTTCCCATCCTTTTCTGTATTCCCGTGTCAGATTATTGTTGGCTGCTTCATCATTGGTGATCTTCATATTCTTAGAATCATACTCAACCTTGTTCCCTGCTCTCAGAGCAACTGCTGCGAGGTTGATGGCCTCAGTAACCGTACCTGCATATTTAAAGGAGCCGGGTGATTCTTTATCCTCTTTGATTGCTGCCGCCCAGGTATTTGAACGACGTCCCCGTTCTCTCTCAGGAAGCTCTTTTTCTCCCTGATATTTTTTCATAAGCCTGGATGGAATGATCACAGGATCCTCACCACGAAATCCTGCCAGAATCTTTCCCTTATCACCTACAAACATCATCCCTTCGTTTGGCATATCACGGTTATCCTCTTTGAGCTCTTCGGGGATAAAGGGTTTCATACCTCCATCATACCAGAAAAGATCAAAAGCCGGAAGATTTTTTTGTTTTGGGAATTCTATCTGGATCAAGCTTGATAAAGGAAATGAAACATCATTCTCAATCCATTTATAGGTATTGCCGTCCACATATCGATGGGTGGTCCCATATGCTTTTGCAGCAACAGGGGGTGTATCAATTCCAAAGGTGCGGAATAGGGGGAAGAGACTGTAATGTCCCATGTCTGCAATGCTCCCGCCCCCAAATTCATACCATCCGCGGAATCGATTGTGTGTATAGTAGGGATGATAGGGTAAATCGGGTACGGGTCCCAGCCATAATTCCCAATTGAAGCCATTGGGTACAGGCCTGGATTCTTTGGGCCTGGATGGCCATTGTTCCCATACCGGACGGTATGACCAGTTGTGGATCTCTTTTAAGTTGCCGATTACACCATCATTGATCCATTTAAGAATGAGCCCATATTCCGGTCTTTCACTCCAGGCCAGCAAATGTGTCTTTACATTTGACTTTTTTGCGGTCTCAATGGTGAGCCTTCCCTCCGACATCCTATTGGCAATGGGCTTATGTGTGATCACATGTTTGCCTTTTTTCATGGCTGAGATCGCAAGAAATGCGTGGTGATGGTCGGGGGTCATGATTTTAATGGCATCGATATCCGATTCTTTTTCAAGCAGTTCGCGGTAATCCTCATAGGAGCTGCATCCCTTATACTTACCTGAAGGCTGATTTTTGCCATAATATTTTTCGACGTACTCCTTTCCTATGTCCCTTCCACCCGGGATACCCTTGTAATTTGAACCCCAGTCAGGATCTTCAAGTGTATTCCGGATCGAGTTTCGAATACCTTCAGGGGACCAGTCCAGATAATCAGTAGTGAATTTGTTCACATCACAGACGGCCACAACCTGTATGTCTCTATTTTGTAACATTCCCGGCATCTCTCTTAATCCCTGTGTACCACAGCCAATATTGGCGACTGTTATTTTATCGGAAGGTGCGACATATCCACTTCCACCTAAAACATGTCTGGGAACCACTGTGATGGTCGCAGCTGAAGCGACAGCTGAACCAATGAATTTTCTCCGGTCCATTGAGTTCTTTGATTCCATGATTTGTTTATTTAGTGATTAAATATTAGAACAAAAGAGTATCGGATTTCTTTACAGCCTCTTCACCAAGCATTTATTCCGAATTCCAATTTAAGGAGATATTTCCAGAAGAACCAAGGAAAGAAGACAAAACTATTTCTTGATTAATCCCTCTTTCTCAAGTTCGGTGATCAGGTTATTGGAATACCTGTCAAACCAGCTGTCCAGGCTGGAAGGATTATAGGCTTCTGACTGGATTGACCATAGAAGCTGATCCTCCTCAAGGTCATAGAAGTTAGTCTCTATATAATAGGTTTTGTTGGTTGTATAGTATCCGGGAGAATATACCCGGGGATAGTAATGGTTATAATATCCATAATAGCTGCCATACATCCCATAATTCATGGGGTAATAAGAGGTTCCGGGTTGATAGTACTCTTCGGTTTTTACATCGAGCAGGGCGATGACAAATACAGCATCGCACCCGGTTCTTTTGATGGCCTCGGCCATTTGCTCACGGGTGAAATTTTCGGAGATTGAAAGATTGGGTGGAAACACGGCACTACTTACAATTACCTTCTGACCCCTTGACGCAATCGTAGCGGCCATCCGGTCTTCAACAGAAAAACTTGTTCCCATACTATGGGATATTACAATAACGAAAATAGATTCATATGGATCTCTGCTCCTTGCCTCGGGATTGATCCAGGAGTTTATGATCTGTTGGCTGGGTCCGCAACCTGTAAATGCCAGGACGGAAAACAGTATAATTAGATATTTCGATTTCATCTTTTAAGTTTAAGAATTGGTAGTGGTAAGGTAGTCATTTTCTATTTTTCATATATCATTCATCCCGACACCTTTTCTGGTATTCGTACCACGTATTATGAATTAATATTTTCCATATTCTTTTAAAGCCTCTAACATGGCCACAATGTTTTGTGGTGGTACTTCGGCCTGAATGTTATGTATCGTGTTAAACACAAATCCACCTCCTGGTGCCAGGGCTTCGATGTTTCGTTTTACATTCTCTTGCACCTGCTTTGGAGTTCCAGATGGCAAAATGTGTTGTGTATCCACCCCACCCCCCCAGAAAACTATTTCTTTACCAAAATCCTTTTTCAATTGGAGAGGTTCCATGCCTGTTGCTGTCACATGAACCGGATTTAATATATCAACTCCCATTTCAATTAAATCGGGTATAATTGGCCGAACGTTTCCGCATGAATGGAATAGAATTTTAACCTCTGGTCTTTTACTTTTTATGAATGCTAATACCCTTGTAAAATGTGGCATATAATGTTCTCTGAACTGCTCAGGAGCAATAAGTTGCGATTGTTGTGTTCCATAGTCATCGCCTTCGCCAACAATATCCACCACATCTCCAATTTCGTTAAGCAGGGCATCCCAGAACTCAATTTTCAAATCGGCCAGTTTTCCGATCAGTTTATCAGAGTTTACCTCAAACATAAACGGGTCGAGCATGGCATTTTCCATTCCACGTACACGCTGATGCATTTCAAACAAGCCGGCACACAAACCTTTTGTAAAAACCACTTTATCCCTGTTCCGGTATTCTATCGCTTTTTCGCGTAATCCGGCAAACCGCCGTTTGTCGGATGCATCGGGCCAGGGATAGTTTTCAACCACATTTTCTTCCGAGAAATCGACCGCCTCCATGGGACTTTTCACCAATGAAAACCAATAGCCGTTTTTTGGAAAATGATGGGTAAAACCCCACTCATCGAAATATTCATAATATTCGCCCCGGTCCTTCAGTTTTGAATGTACATCCCAGTTGTGGCTGGTTAGCGGGAACACCCCCCGTACATCAACATTTAATTCCTGCAGGACTTCCTCCGAAGGGATAACAATTTGTTGAATTACGTCGGTCCATTCAGGCGCTTCTGAATTCTTCCTTTTGAACTTTAGATAATTCTGATAGGCAGTATTGGTAATTCCTGTCCAGGTTGTTGCAGCCAGATCGTATGGGACACAGTCGGCCTCTTGGAAATTTAAAGCTTTAAATACTCTTTCTCTTGAATTCACATCTATATTTTTGTTAAGGGTTTCATTCGTGGAACCAGCAAATGAATGATTATGATTCCTATTAAATAACCTATAGAAGCTACTTTAAAAGCAATTTCATATCCACCCTGACCTGACTCATTTAATGCATGGCCAATCAGTAATGCTGTTACCATACCTCCTGCAGTGCTCACTGTGGTTGCAAATCCGGTTACAGAACCAACTACATTTTTTGGAAACAGGTCGGAAATTACCGTGAAAATATTTGCTGACCAGGAACAGTGTGCTGCAGCTGCAAGTGCAATTAAAGCAACACTTATAAAAAGGGAGGAATAGTGTGGTACTGTCATCACCGGAAGAACCAGCAGTGCTGAGCCAAGCATTGTTATTTTTCGTGAAAAATTGACGGATTTTCCTTTTTTCATTAATAAGGAAGATATTGCTCCACCGGTAATTCCTCCTAAATCGGCTATTACATAGATGGAGACCAAAGGCAACGCCATTTCTTTTAAATCGATTCCAAATTTTGTGTTTAAAAATTTGGCGCCCCAGAACAGATAAAAATACCACACAGGATCAGCAAATAGTTTGCCCAAGGCCACAGCCCATGTTTGACGATATTTTAACAGTTTAAACCAATTGATTTTAATATCTTCTACTTCGGGTTCTCCATCTTCAATGAAATCAATTTCTGCCCTGTTGGTAAACCTGCTTTCACGCGGTTTCTTGTAAAAGATCAGCCAGAAAATCAACCAGAAAAAGCCAAGGAAACCAGATAAAATAAAAACCCATCTCCATGATCCAAAAGCACCTATAATTAGAGGAATTAATAATGGAGCAAGAATCGCCCCAACGTTTGAACCACCATTAAACAGTCCCGTCGCAAACGCTCTCTCTTTTTTGGGAAACCATTCAGCCACTGTTTTAATTGCTGCCGGAAAATTTCCAGCTTCGGTTATGCCTAAACCTATTCTGGCCAGCGCAAATCCTACCCATGATCTGGCCGCTGCATGAAGCATGCTGGCTATACTCCACAAAGTAATAGCTATACTAAATCCCACACGCGTACCTACCCTGTCTATAAAATATCCCATCAACAAAGTACCACTGGCATAGGCAAACTGAAACGCCGCAATGATGTAACCATACTCTTGCTCAGTCCAACCAATCTCAGTTTCTAATAAGGGTGCCAGTATCCCCATTAAAAACCGGTCAAAATAATTTACTGTTGTGGCAAAAAACAGCATGGCTACTATTGCCCATCTGTAATTTGTCTTCTTGATTGATGTTTTTTGTTCGCTCATGCTTTTCTACAATGAATTTCTTTCAATAAAACGAATAGGTATTATTTTATGAACCGGATGGCCATTATTTATAAATTTTACCATTTCATTGGCCATTTGACTGAAATCACAGGATACCACGGAGATACCATCACGAATAACCTCTTTCAGAGGGGTTTCATTATATGCCACTAATCCAATATCCTCCCCCAATTTCCAATTTCTGTTTTTACAACATTTAATTACTTTGACAAGATCATTATCCTCAATAACAAAGTATACTTTACCTTTTTGAATCTCTTCGTTGGCTAATGATTCCACAACAGAATAGGATAACTTATACTCCTGACAGAAATATTCAAAACCGTTTTTTAAGGTTTCGGAATGTCCTTTTGGACCAGGATAACATAAAACAATTTTGCTGTACTTCTTTAAGAGATGAGTAGCTGACTGTAAGGCAGAGAAGGTACCATTATAGAAATCCTGGGTAATATTATAATAATCTGAACTGATATTATCATTACGGGAAATAATCAACACCTTTCTCCTTGGAATTCTGGAAATAACTTTTGGAATACGGGAGTGATTAAAGGAAGATATAAGGTAATAGTCAAATTTATCAAAGTTCCTGTTAATCACCATCTCAACTACCTGAATGTTATAATGGTGAAAATAGAGGTCGATTTCGCAATCATCCCCCAGGCTTTTTGAGAATTCATCATAAAGTAATTGAAATTGTGGATCGAAACTATGGATTAAAAGCAACACCCTTATTTTTGCTTTAGATCTGTTATGTAAAACAAAGTAACCTCTTCGATTTATTGATTCTACAAACCCTTTCTCTATTAATTTTTTGTATGCTTTTACAACCGTTTTCCTGGCAGCACCAAATAGTTTAACTCCTTCGTTTACAGTGGGCAGTTTGTCTCCGGGTAATAATGTTCCGTTATAGATAGCAAGTTCAATAGCGGAAGCTATCTGACTGGCTTTAGATTCACCAGAGTATTCATTAAATGTAAAGTAAGACTTATTCAGTTTAGAGTTCATCTGTGCTACTTTATTTCGCCGTGTGCTGCCTTGTATCACATATTAATAATATGAAATATATGACATTAAAGAAGATCAATTCGCTATTTATAACTAATCTAAAAACTTAATTTCTTAACTAATTTGCGATTATCTGACACACTGACCACTTCAGGCGTAGATAATGCAGGAAAACTATTTGACTGATAAAGAATTAGGTTTTAACTTGCATATAACCAACTCTCAATCCAACATGTCTGATAATTCAAACAAGTTGTCTCAATTCTGGCAGGAATTAAAGAGACGAAGAGTCATCCACGTAATTACGGTATATGCTTCCGCAGCTTTTGTTCTCATCGAGCTGATCAATAATCTGACTGAACCTTTGAACCTTCCGTCCAACCTGGCAACCATTGTGATCATTGTATTGGCTGTGGGGTTTCCGTTGGCCATTGTTTTATCCTGGCTTTACGACTTGACTTCCGCAGGTGTTGAAAAGACCAGACCCTTAGATGAAGTTGGGGAGGAAAAACAAAAATCTGTTCCCAATGCATGGAAAATTGCCACCTATGTAAGCTTTGTGGTAATCGTTGGTCTGCTAACCCTCAACATTGTAGGAGGATCCAAAGAACTGCGTGCAGGAGATATTCAATCCATGGTGGTACTTCCTTTCGACAACTACACCGGTGATGACCAGCTGGACTATTTTGTTTCGGGTATGCATGCTTCCCTGATCGGGGATATGGGAAAGATTGGCGGACTCAGGGTCATTTCGAAAACCTCCTCCAATACCTATAAGGATGTAGATATGTCAATTCCTGAAATCGCTTCAGAACTGGGAGTTGATGCGGTTGTGGAACCCTCTGTGATGTGTCTGGGTGACTCCATTTGTCTGCAGGTAAGGATCATCACTCCTTATCCTGAGGAGAAGCAACTCTGGATTGCGGAGTATAAAGAGGAGAAAAGTCAGATCCTGAACCTCTATAACCGCGTAACCAAACAGATAGCCAATGAGGTCCGGATCGAGCTGAGCCCCGATGAAGAGCGTGTCCTGACCCAATCAAGAACAGTCAACAAAGAGGCCTACGATGATTACCTGATGGGACTCTATTATTGGGATAAGCTTGGGAAAGAACCCCTGGAAAAGGCACTGGAGTATTTTAACAGTGCCATCGAGACTGATCCCGAATGGGCCCCTCCCTATGCCGGTGTTGCCCAGGTTTGGGTGGGAATGGCACAGATGGGTTTTGTTGCACCACAAATTGCCGGCCCAATTATCTTTGAAAACCTCAACAGGGCACTGGAACTGGATCTGGAATTCGCCGCTTCACACTTCACACAGGCGGCCATTGCAGTCTGGACCGAATGGAACTGGGAGAAGGGTGAAAAGGAGTTTTTAAAGGCCCTCTCCATCAATCCCAATGATGCCATGTCAAGAATCTACTATGCCCACCTGCTTATGCATCTTCAAAAGAAAGAGGAAGCCCTGGCCCAGGGACAACAGGCTGTAGATCTGGACCCACTAAATCCCCTGATCCTGGGACTATACGCTGTCGTATTATCCTATGGGGATCAGTGGGAAGAGGCACATGAGCATTTAGAAAAAGCGATATCCATTGATCCTTATAATTATTTTGCTCACTTGATCCTGGAACCTGTTTCCTACCATGTAGGAGACATCAAAGGGTTGCTAAAATCGGTAAAATTCTGTTTACCTTTTGAAGATTCGATTCAACTGGTTATTGAAGACATTGCAGAAGACGTGGGTATGAAAGCTGCCTACAGGGAAATCGTGAATCAGCTTGAAGTGATGGGACCAGCCAGCCACCAGAGATCCCTTCATATGGCCAACAGGTATGCATTTCTCAATCAATATGACAAGGCCATGGAGCTGCTGGAAACGGGATTTGAGAACCACGATAACAATATGCCCTATATTGCCTGTGGTTATGGTAAATTGGAGGCCCTCTACGATAATCCCAGGTATATTGCACTCATGGAGAAGCTGAACCTGCCCATGCCGGAGGATTAATCGAATGCGAAGAGGAGTGATTTCATTATCGATTGGAGGAGCCTAACTCTCTATTTGGTTTATTGCCCATTTTCAGCATTAACATGCCTCCCTTAATGATATCTTTATGAGTAATAAATGATTTGGAATAGGCTTGCCCATTTAACTCCATCGATTGAATATAGAGGTTCTCTTTGCTGTTATTTTCAGCAATGATCTTAAATGATTCCCCACCTGGAACCGCAATTTCAACTTCATTAAACAGCGGGCTGCCAAAAGTATAGACACCATTTGCCGGGTTTACTGGATACATTCCCATTGAAGAAAATACGTACCAGGCAGACATCTGTCCACAATCCTCATTACCACAGAGTCCATCGGGTTGATCGGTGTACATGGTTGTACAGATCTTACGGACTTTCTCAGCCGTTTTCCACTGTTGTCCCGCATATGCATATAGATAGGTAATATGATGACCGGGTTCATTCCCATGTGCATATTGGCCAATTAATCCTGTAATATCAGATGAGGCACCCTCAACCTGTGCCGAAGAGATGGTAAACAGACTGTCCAATTTACTGACAAATGCTTTTTCACCTCCGTGGAGACCAATCAATCCTTCGATATCGTGGGGCACCAACCAGGTATATTGCCAACTGTTTCCTTCACAGAAATCATCGTTGCGGTGCTGTGATGCAATTGGATTAAAAGGTGTGCGCCAACTTCCATCAGCCATTTTACCTCGCATAAATTTAATCTCTTTGTCAAAATAGTATTCGTAGAATTTTGCCCGTTTTGAGAATAATTCATAATCCTCTGTTTTACCCATTGCCTGTGCCATGGCAGCAATGCACCAGTCGTCAATGGCGTATTCCAAAGCTTTTGCAACCGACTCGACCTGCGAATCGGCCGGAATGTAACCACGCTCTTTTATAAAATCTTGTCCCTCTTCATCTAACAGGGCAGAAACCTTCATTGCTTCCAATGCCAGTGCTGCATCAAATCCGGTAAATCCTTTTAAATAGGCATCGGCAATTACCGGAATGGCATGGTAACCAACCATCGTATTGGTTTCGTTTCCCTGCAAGTGCCATATTGGAAGTTTGCCTTGTTGTTTGTAGATCTCCAGCATGGAGTTTATAAAATCGTTAACTCTTTCCGGTTGTAATAAAGTATAAAGTGGGTGAGCAGCACGATAGGTGTCCCAAAGAGAAAAAACGGTGTAGGTATTGAAACCCGGATTTTGCTTTATTTGCCTGTCTGTTCCCCGATAATCTCCGTTTGCATCATTAAATAACGAAGGAGCCATCATGGTGTGGTAAAGCGAAGTGTAAAATGTGGTTTTATGAGCCCTGTTGGGTGTTTCAATTTTTATTTTGCCCAATTCTTTGTTCCATTTTTCTTGGGCAGATTGATAAACTGCATTGAAATCCCAGTGATCAATTTCAGCGGTTAAATTATTTTTTGCACCCTCGGTGCCAACAGGAGAGATGGCTGTTTTTACCATTAATACACCATTGCCTTCAAATTCAACAATGGCTGTTAATTCATCGGTTTCGGTATGGTTAATAATTTTAAAATCTTTAATCTCTTTTGAGAATTCGGTATGAAAAAACAGTTGCTGGTCTTTTGCCCAACCCGTTGAAAAACGAAATCCCTGAATACTTTTATCATCAACTTTCTGGATTGAACTTTTTGAATGGTTGTCCCACCCGGTGCCATATTTCAAATCAATAAGAACTTTTGAATCTCCTTCATCCTTAAAATTGTATTGATGAAAACCTACCCGTTCAGAAGTGGTTAATTCTGCATCAATATTGTATCGTTCGATGTGAACCGAATAGTAACCTGGTTTAACAGATTCTTTTTCATGTCTGTATTTTGATTTCCAATCGAAGGGCTCTTTTTCGTTGATTGAGGTAATGTAGTCATTCCCGACAGGCATAAATAAAATATCACCCAAATCACCAATTCCGGTTCCGCTCAGGTGTTTGTGTGCAAAACCAATTAAAAGTGAATCGGAATAATGATAACCCGAGCACCAGTCCCAACCCTGGGTTGGATTGTTTGGCCCCAGCTGAACAGCTCCGAATGGCACATTAGCTCCCACGAAGACATGGCCGTGGAAATCACTTCCAATCAACGGGTCAACAAATTGCGTATAATCTGTTACCGTTTGTTTTTCGTTTGTACACGAAAAAGCGAAAAGTAAAAAAAGCAATATTGAGAATTGAATCGATTGTTTCATCTTCTTTACTGTTAAATATCTTCAAACATTAAAATTGCCTTATACAAAACTCCTGCCGAACCCCTGAATGTACCCGATCCCCGGGGTTTATTATCCACTGTGTACCACTCAAAAAATCCATTGTTATCTTTTACACGTTCGACCATGGGTTGCATCTGTTCATAGGCCTCATTCACAAAACCGTATTGAATTAGTTGCTGGATCATCCTCCCGCCAAACCAGGTCCAGTCGCCGCCATTCTGGTAACCGTATGGGTACATCCCTTTATTCATAAAGAACCCATCCGGATAAGGAGGATAGAGGGTTAAACCAATGGAACCTGCCCCCGATGCTTTCATATTGGTTGCCATCTTTTCCAAAGAGCGTTGTATTTCCTCTTTTGAAAGCAATCCTGCTTCAATGGCAACTGCGGTTCCTCCGTGATAATAGATCTCATCCTCATTAAAACCATCAGGGAAAGGTGAACCATTCAGATAGATGTGAGGAGTGAACTTTTGATGTTCGCTGTCCCAAAGATATTTCCGGCAATTTCGGGCTATTTGATCCCGGTAAGGTTGCCATTTCTCCCTCTTCTCCGGCATAAGCTCCATCAGGTTGTCAAGGGCGATCAGAAACATGGCATTGTCGTAGATATCAATGGCATAATGGGTCTCTTCCGTTAAATAGACCCCCCACTCATGCTCGGGCTGTACATCCCCCCAGTCGGCAGTGGTGGCACCCCAGAGCAATCCGTACTTGTGGTTGTAGCGATGGTTCATTAAGAAATCCATGGCCCGGTCAAGCCGGTCTGCCACCTGCTCTTCCCCCACCATCTCATCAAGCAGTGATGCATCACCTGTGGCTGCTACATATTTGAATACGGCCTGAACCAGGGATGATTCCTGGTCGGTTTCAACGCTGTTTTTGTGGCCCGCATAACGAAGTTCAAGATCAGAATAGATATAGTCGTACCCGCTTCCTGCCTTCTCTTTGGGGATAAATCCGTCAATAATATTCCCGTCATCACCTTGTAACCGGAAAAATACCAGCAGGTTTTCTTTCAAAATTTCTGCATTAAGAACTTTTGCCGAGAGCTCTATAAATGTATTATAGTCCCTGATCCATACCTCTCCGTAACCATCCCCCGCATTAAATCCGGTTTTTACAATTTCCAATGCCTTCTGTTTCACAAAGGAGAAATATTCATTTGTTTGGATTTTCTTTTGTAACTCCTGGTTTTGGGGCTGTTTTTGGTTGCAACCTATGAACACTAAAAATGTAATGAGGATGGTGAGTTTCATTATATTTTTTTAAAAGGGTTATGAGGATTAATCCGTTCGTTTACACTGATAAAAATAGTCAATCAGATTTACATCCGGCTATTCATATCCTCAAGTCTCATTTGTTAACTGGCGCCCATATTTCCAATTTGTGTCATAATTGTTCTATATTTAAAATAGAAACCTTTTGTAAATCAAGTAAAACTGTCTTTTATGAACACGGATACAACTGAGAAGAGAAACCTGACCTACTGGTGGGTTCCTCTGTTGTTTGGCGTGATTTTTATAATCACCGGACTTTGGATTTTGAAAGAACCTGCGGAAAACTTTGAGAGAATTACCAAAATTATTGGAGTGATCATCCTGGTAAGCGGAACGACCCAGATCCTTTTTACGGTCAGTCACAGACAGAGGATTCCAGGATGGGGTTTCCAGTTAACTGGTGGGATCATTGACCTGGTCATTGGGATCATTCTTGTTTTGTATCCTTCTGTTTTTTTAAAGATCATCACCATATTTGTAGGTATCTGGCTGATTGTGAACGGTATTGCCATTATTATGAAGGCCGCTGAGGCCAGACAGGCAAAAAAAATATACTGGAAGTGGGAATTCACGCTGGGTCTCATTTTATTGCTGTTGGCTATTTTGTTTTTCTGGCACCCGATGATCCTGGGATCCACCATTGCCATATGGACAGCAATAGCCTTTATTATCCTGGGTCTGTTCAAAATTTCACTGACAATCAGGCTTAAGAGACACCTTTGAATTAAGCGAGCGTATTAACTGGACTTACATTGGCTTTTTAAGTTGCAATAGAACTATTGTACTAGTAAGTTGTTAAGATGAAACTGAGTAACCTATTGTTTGGTTTCCAGGAGAATATGCTTTACAAAGTGAAACACTTGAAAACTTTTCTGCTTCTATTCATCCTTTCTGCGGGAATATTTACCTACGCTCAAAACGCTCAGATTGACAGTCTTAAGGCAGTCCTGGGAAATTTGAAAGAGGATACTTCAAGGGTAAATATGCTCAATGATATGGCTGCCATTGTGTTCAGGACATCCCCCGAGGAAGCCATAACGTATAGTTCGGACGCAAAAAACATTGCCGGACAGATCGATTTCCAAAAAGGGCTAGCTGCGGCTTATAAGAACATTGGGCTTGGGTATTATATGCAGGGAAACTATACGGAGGCCCTTAAAAACTGGGAACCCGCATTGGAGATATATCAGCTGCTGGGGGACGAGCAACACATTGCCAATATAGTTAATAACCTGGGTTCAATTTTTTATACCAGTGGAAATAATGTTCAGGCCATTGAATATTTCTTACGCGCTTTGAAAACCGCTGAAAAACTAAATGACAGCATCAGGATCGCTACGCTTCTTCTGAATATCGGAAATGTATACTCTGAACAACCTGCAACACTTGACACTGCACTAAATTATTACAGACAGGCATTATCAATGGGTGAATCTATAGGGTACCTCGATTTACTGGGTGTTGGTTCAATAAATGTGGGAGAACTCTATTTCAAAAAAGAAGCTTACGATTCTGCTCTTTTCTATATTGAAAAATCATTAGCCCTGGTCGAGAGCAATATAGATATCGCTGCATCACTAAATTTTTTAGGTAGAATTTATGCCGAGAAAGGAGATTATCAAACTGCAATTAATTACCAACAGGATGCGCTGAATATGGCTATGAAAGAGAATGCCCAACTTGAAATAGCACGGATTTTACTGGGGCTCGCCTCTACATATAAAAAACAGGGAAATTCACAACTGGCGATCGATTATTACAGGCAGGCAGAATCCATTGCAGAGGAGATCGGATTGGATCACGAGTTATCAGATGCTTATAAGGGGCTGGCTTATTCTTATTCAGATATATTGGATTTTCAGAACGCATTTCAATATTTGATGCTCCAAAATGATATTGATAACAGCATATACAGGATTGAGACGGAAAATAAAACGAACAACCTGATGTATGCTTATCAACTGGAAAAGAAAGAAAATGAAATTGATATACTTGAACGGGAATCCAAAATCGAGCAGTTAACAAGTAAAAGGCAAAAAGCCATTATCATTACCATTGGGGTAGTCGGACTATTACTTCTTTTGCTTGCTGTCGGGATCTATAAAAGAATGCAGTTTATCCGGAAAACAAATGAAAAGATTCAATCACAGAAAGAGTTGATCACCGACAGCATTACCTATGCCCAGCGTATACAATCGGCAATTTTACCCTCACAATCATTGTTGGATGAGATCATACCTGAACATTTCATCTTTTTTAAGCCAAAGGATATTGTAAGCGGAGACTTCTACTGGATGAAGGAGGTCCAGGATCATTTGATAATCGTTGGAGCTGATTGTACGGGTCATGGTGTGCCTGGTGCTTTTATGAGTATGTTAGGAATCACACTTCTCAATGGTATAATTGGTGACAGGTGTTTCAACGAGCCTGGAGCAATTCTCGAGCAGTTAAGGGTGAAAATAAAGGAGATGCTGGTTCAGGAGGGGAAAGTTGAAGAGCAGAAGGATGGCATGGATATGGCCATTGTAATTTTAGATAAAAACAGTGGGGAACTTCATTTTTCCGGGGCAAATAATCCGCTCTATATCATTCGAAATATGGAGATGCAAGCTGAAAAACAACTCGAATCATTTACCTCTTTGGAAAATGGAGATTACCAGCTCTTTGAACTCAAAGGAGATAAACAACCAATAGGCGTACATTGGGAAGAGACAGATTTTACAAGTCATTCGATTTCATTACAGGAGTCTGATACATTCTATATTTTTTCTGATGGCTTCGTAGATCAGTTCGGTGGTGAGAACCGTAAGAAATTCAAGTCCCTCAATTTTAAGAAGCTGTTGCTTTCGATTCAGAAGGAGCCAATGGAGAGGCAAAAGCAATTCATTGAAGATACTTTTGAGACATGGCTGGGTGATCATGAGCAGATCGATGACGTAAGCGTGATCGGTGTAAGGATCTGATCTTTTATTGAACTATTCTCTGCAAGAATATCTCTCCTCCATTGTGTGATTCATCATTTTTAGGATTTCATTAACAACACCTTAGGTTGTTTTTCAGGAACTTGCACCTGCCTTCATACTTTCCAGAGTGCCAATCATAAAACGTGAATCCGGGTATTATTTAATCACTGAATGATGAAAAATCAATCGATATTATATAAAAAATTACAGCTCCTTAGCTTCTATATAATTACTCTTGCTTTTCTGTCTCCACTCAACCTTAACGGACAAAAGAAGGAGATCAATATTGTTGTTTCCTGTACTGAGTATATTGGAAATGGAAACTTCGTTGCCCATTTTGGATATGAAAACTCCAATGTTGAAACCATTTCGGTGGATGATTCAAGCAGTGTAGTCACCTATAACAACGGGCAATCTAAAAAGTATGGGATCAATACATTCCTGCCCGGTGTCCAGGAGAAAGTTTTCAGCCAGGAGTTTTCCTCAAAAGACAGGGTTCAATGGACAGTGATCCTTCCCAATGGGAAAGTGAAAACAGTGAATGCCGATATCCACTCCAACCATTGCCGGGACTATCTTGGTCTGGATATTATACCTTATTACTCACCTCCTGAAGGGGGTAAAGTAAACAACAAGTCGAAGATAGGCGCCGAACTCACTTCACTCTATGAAACATACATCTATGATCCTGATAATTTCACAGGTGTTTCCGATAATATCTTCCAGATCAACGGTAATGAAGTTTTCATTGAGGTGGTTTCAGAGGACGGGCAATATGCTGATTTGATCAACACTCTTAACAGCATGGGATTTCGCCTTGTAAATGAAGATCCTGCGATTAACCGTGCCACAGGATGGTTTGAGATCTCTAAACTTCTAATGCTGAATGATCTCTCTTCTCTGAATTATGCCCGGCCGGTTTACCCTGGTGTTGGAAATTATAGTGTTCCGGCCACAGGACTGGTGAATAGCCAGGGTGATTTTGCAATGCACGCTGATTTTGCAAGGTTAGGATTTGATATCGATGGCTCAGGGGTGAAGATCGGTGTGATATCCAATAGCTATAATTCGAAGATAAAAGTAGCAGAGGATATCAGGAACGGGGATCTACCGGGTATTGGGAATCCCAATGGATATATAACAGAGGTAGATGTATTAAAGGATATTACTCCGACCTATGGAACACTGTCCGATGAAGGCAGAGCCATGCTGCAGATTGTGCATGATGTAGCCCCGGGGGCTGCCCTGGCATTTAGAACAGGATACCTTGGAGAACAGGATATGGCACATGGGATTGAAGAGCTGGCCCTGGCCGGATGTGATATTATTGTGGATGACCTCTCCTATCTGACCGAACCGTTTTTCCGAGACGGCGTGATTTCAAAAGCCATAGACAGGGTTGTCAGTGAAGGTGTTACATTTTTCTCCTCTGCCGGTAATTTCGGGAATAATTCCTATTCAGGGCTGTTTGATCCGGCAAATGCACCTTCCACAATAAGCGGGAAAGCGCACGATTTTGGAGGCGGCGATATCTTCCAGCTCGTCTCGCTTGATGAAGGAACTTATACATTGGTTCTGCAATGGGATGATGGCTCAGATCCTGACCAGGCGGTTACAATGACCGATCTGGACCTCTACCTTTCAGACAACACCGGATCAGCCATACTTGGTTTCAACCGGGTGAATACCGGAGGGTTTCCCATTGAGGTCATTCCATTTTCAGTAACAGGAGGCAATGTTGTGTCGAATATTGTGATCGCCAAAGCCAGCGGTCCAAATGTACCGGTCTCTTTTAAATACATCGTTTTCCGTGGAGGCGAGCATTTTGAGATGCTTGAATACAAAGAGGGTACGTCAACCATAGTGGGACATCCGAATGCCATGGGGGCCATCGCTGTTGGTGCTGTACGTTATGACAAAAATCCTGTGTATAGCCCTGGCGAATATGATATGCCGGTGATCATGTCATTCTCTTCAGAGGGAGGCACACCAGTCAATGGAATCGTGCGAAGTAAGCCTGATCTTACAGCCCCCAACGGGATCAACACAACGGTTAATCTGGGCAACGGGGACTGGAGTGGGGATACCGATGATTACCCAAATTTCTTTGGGACCTCGGCGGCTTCTCCTCATGCTGCTGCAGTTGCTGCACTTATCGGGCAGGCAAAATCCAAATTCGATCCTGGCAATCAATTGGATCCTGAAGGGATCCGGGCTTTAATGAAGAGCACCGCCATTGATATGGACGATCCGGGTGCAGACCTGATATCCGGATCCGGATTTATCCAGGCCCATAAAGCGCTAATGACCTTTGCAAATCCCACTCCTTATGTGGAAAACTTAATTCTTGTTTCTGAAGGCGGAGTACCGGGAGAATCCATTACCCCTTTTTCGTTTTCCGTTACAGGGGACTATTTTACGGATCAGACACAGATATATTTCAGAGGAGATCCACTGGAGACGGGGGTTGAATTTGAGGACGAGCACACAATTAATGTTGAACACCCTGGTTTCATTGGAAATCCTACCATACAGGCATATACACCTGCTATTTCATCCAGCGAACTGGATGGAGGATTTTCAAATGGAAAGTATTTTTCTGATCCGATCAGGCAAACCATTATCATTACAGCAAACAATGCCACGAAGAAATATGGTGAACTGCTCCCTGGTTATGCTGCCAGCATCCAGGTTGTGACGGCTGCGGGTGATTCCATCTCCCTTGAAGATGCAGTTTTAGATGGGATTGTGTTGCAGGCAGAGGCAGATAGATTTTCCGGACTCTCCTACAGTGTACCCGCCGATGCAACCTCAGATGCAGGAGAATATATTATCCAACCCGCATTAAGTCCCGAATTGGATATAAATAATCCATTGACTGAATTGGATATAGCGATTACCGAAAAGTACAACCTCGAATTTATAAATGGGAGTCTCACCATTGAAAAACTATCGTTGACGATCACTCCACAGGATATGGAAATCGTCTACGGACAGGAGCTGTCCCCCGCAGGGATTCAGTTTCATTACGATATAGATGAAACCGGCGTAATTATTGATGATCCCCTCTCCATTCTGAATGGAATCGAAGTGGAGCACACAAATGCCCTCACCGACGGGATTGCGCTGGTCAATGGAATCGCATTGGTCAATGGAATTCCCATGGTGAATGGAATCGCGCTTGTGAACGGGATCGCGCTTGTGAACGGGATTGCACTGGTGAACGGTGTTGAAGTAAGGGTTGAAACGGATGATGCAGGCACCACTGTTTATGTGGCCGGAGAAGCCATTACAGATGGAATCGCATTGGTCAATGGAATTGCGCTTGTAAACGGATTCCCATTTGTGAATATGACCGAAATTGTCAATGGCATTGCCCTTGTCAATGGGGAAGAGGTCACCTTTGAAGAGGGCTATATGACCGAATTGAACGGTATAGCCCTTGTGAATAAGATTCCTGTAGAGAATGGCATTGCACTTGTAAACGGAATTGCACTTGTGAATGGACATGAGGTAATCGTAGAAAATGGAGTAACTACCATTGATGGCCAGCCTGTTCAGTCCAACGGCATTGCCCTGGTCAATGGAATCGCTTTGGTCAATGGAATCGCACTGGTAAACAGTGAGCAGATTACCAATGGAATTGCGCTTGTAAACGGTATTCAAATTCCCATTGAAAACGGAATCCCCAATGTAAACGGGATCGCCCTGGTAAACGGGATCGCCCTGGTAAACGGATCCGTATCGGTCAATAACATGGAAGTTGAAGTGACTAACGGTGAGGTTGACGTTGTTAAGGAAGATGGTGTGGCACTCAATGGCATTGCACTGGTCAATGGCATAGCGCTCGTCAATGGCATAGTGCTCGTCAATGGCACAGCATTGGTAAATGGGATTGCCCTTGTGAATGGGATTGCCCTTGTGAATGAAGCAGGTTCGGGTGAAGATGTGGTAAACCTGGAGAATATGAATTTCCTGGCAAGTGGAATAGCCCTGGTAAACGGGAATATTCCTGATGTAAATGGCATTGCACTTGTGAATGGGATAGAGGGTGTGGATGGCGAAGCCTTAAAAACAGCAGCAGGAACTACCCTGCCGGATGGCACTGTCACGTATGAAAATGTGACCATCACAGAAAACGGGATAGCCCTTGTCAACGGGATAGCCCTGGTGAACGGGATAGCCCTGGTGAATGGTCAACCCCTCTCAAATGGGATTGCCCTGGTGAATAGTTCAACCATTAATCAAAACAGCAATTCCGGAACAATTCTTATTTTCGATGCCACAGATGTTGGAGCCCCACCGGAGGAGATAAGTTTTAATCCCATGAGCTTCATAACCGGCACAACGGCTGGGAAGCACTGGATCGTTCCCGGAACCTTTCTCTCCAATAATTTTGAGATTTCATACGGGCTTGGGATGCTAACCATTCAAAAAGCTGAACTCACTATTACTGCGGAGGACAACAGTAAAACTTATGGCCAGCCCGATCCGGAACTGACCTATTCAGCAACCGGGTTGTTCCCGGAAGATCAGATAACCGGTGATTTAAACCGTGAGGAGGGTGAGAATGCTGGTGCGTATCAGATACTTCAGGGAAGCCTGAACGCAGGGGATAATTATTCCATAAATTATATCCTGGCCACACTGACCGTTGACCCGGCAGCACTGACCATAAGTGCAGTTGCTGAAGACAAAGTATATGATGGGACGAGGGAGGCTCTTGTGACGTTGTCCGATGATCGTTTATCCGGGGACACGCTCGATATTGTATTCACTTCTGCACTTTTTACAGATAAAAATGTGGGTGAAAACAAGAGCGTGACTGTACTGGGAATTTCAGTAAATGGATCCGATTCCGGGAACTACCTGGCCAGTACAACTGTCAGTACCACAGCAACCATTTTCCAAAAGAGCGTAACCGTTTCCGTGGTGGATCCATTCATTTATATCAATGAAGGTGACCCGTTGCCGGAGATTACAATACATTACGAAGGATGGATATCCGGGGATGCGGGGAATGAAGGCTACACTCTATTCCGGGATTCGGATGGTGCGCCCTATGATGCTACATCGGATGAATCTGCAGGCAGCTATACGATCACACCTGTACCTTTCAACAGCAACTATACTTTTGTAATAGAAACAGGGGTGCTGCATGTGAATCCCTACGGTCCGGGCACGAGAGCTATCAGGCCCGTACTGAATTGCATTCAGGAGCTTGGCCCCGATTACTTCATCGCTAATTTTGAATATCAGAATGAAAACGATGTGGCAGTCTTTGTTCCTGCTGGGCCCGACAATTTCCTGACCGGCAGTGGAATCGACTGGACTAATTCGGATGCACAGCCCGAGATGTTTGCGTCTGGTGGAGGAACTTTCAGGGTCTATTTTGACGGCACCGAACTTTCATGGTTAGTTTCAAGCCTCGAGGAGGGCCATAAAGCTTCCAAATCGGCCAATGCCAACTCCAGCTCCACAAAATGTCAATCCAATCTGAAATCTGCATCTATATTCTCTACTGGTGTTGAGGAGGAGAATACAATTGGGCCGGATGATCTGATAGTATATCCAAATCCGGTGGCAGATAAGGTTCATATTGTAATGAAGGATATAGAAAAATATGAGATGATCATTCTTTATGACCTTGCAGGGATGTCGCATCCGATCACATCCATAGAGAAGAGATCGGACCGGCTGGAGATTGATATGGCAGAGGTATCTCCCGGTCCCTATTTTATCAGGATCGTCATGGAGGAGACCTCAAGGGTCATCCCGGTCATCAGGCAATAAGTGGAGAGACCGCATTAATCCCTCTAATTTTTTTATTTTGGGAAGTAGTGCTGGTTAAAAAGGGGGGACTAATCAAAAATTATGCTGTACCTTGACGGTGAAAACTCCAAAACTATTTACTGATGAAAAAAGCAATTGGTTTGTTAGCAGTTCTGTTGACCGTAATTGGTTTGAGTAGCTGTAGTTCAAAAAGTGATTTCAGAAGAATTTCTGTTGAAGAGTATCGAAGTAAAATGAAAGCGGGGTGGCTTGGTCAGATGGCAGGCGTGGGCTGGGGAGCACCCACAGAGTTTAAATTCAACGGAATGATCATTCCCGGGGATCAGGTACCTGAATGGGAACCGAAAATGATCAATCAGCAATACCAGGATGACATCTATGTTGAGATGACATTTTTAAAAACCCTGGAAGATTATGGGTTTGATGTCTCAATCCGACAGGCCGGAATCGATTTTGCAAACAGTCAGTACAGGTTATGGCACGCAAACTATTTTGGGCGGGAGAATTTGCGTTCCGGTATTGCCCCTCCATTCTCCGGGCATCCCGATTATAATTCGCATGCGGATGATATCGATTACCAGATTGAAGCTGATTATTCTGGTTTGATAGCGCCGGGCATGCCACAAACGGTGATAGCGCTGGGTGATAAGTTCGGACGCATTATGAACTATGGTGATGGCTTATACGGTGGTCAATTTGTGGGCGCCATGTATGCAGAAGCATTTTTCGAAACGGATGTTGCCAAAATTATTGAAGCAGGATTGGCATCTATCCCGGAAGAGAGTCAGTATACCGAAGCTGTCAGGGATGTCATCAAATGGCACGGAGAAAATCCTGAGGAGTGGCAAAAGTGCTGGCAGCTCATCGAAGATAAGTACAACCTGAACCATGATTACAGGAGGTTTAGTTGCAGTGGTACAGATTCAAACTTTAATATTGATGCCAAGATCAATGGTGCTTATATTGTCATGGGCCTTCTTTATGGGGAAGGTGACATGGATAAAACCATTGTCATTTCCATGAGATGTGGACAGGATTCTGATTGCAATCCTTCAAATGCTGCGGGAATATTAGCCACATCATTGGGATTGGAAAACCTGCCGGAAAAATATCAGAGGGATATTGACAACACAACTAAATTCTCTTATACTGCGTATGATTTTCCTTCGCTGATTGAGGTGTGTGAAGCTTTATCTAAAGATGCTGTAGTAAGAGCGGGTGGCAGCATTGAAATGAATTCTGAAGGTATTGAGGAGTACGTAATACCTGTCCAGACCCCGGTTGTTGCACCGGTGGAGCAGTGCTGGGAACCAAAAGAGATTGAGGGAGTTCTCCATTTTACTCCGGAAGAGATGGAAAAAATCACCATCGGTGTACAAAAACCTGAAGATTCTTAACCACCGGGAAGGTGCCCGGGCCATTTTCAAAAAAGGGGGTAGAGGGTCTGGAATCTGGTTTGGGTTTTATTCTTCTTCTGATACGCAGTATAGATACCTGACGCCTCTCAAATACAAGCGATCCCCTATAATTACGGGTGATGCATAAAAACTATCCTCGAGGGTATTCTGTGATAATAGTTCGAACGATTCACCATGTTTCACTACACAGAATGTTCCATTGGTACCGGTGATGTAAATACGATCATTCACTCCTACCGGAGAGGTAAAGATCTCCTTAACTCCTTCAAGCTTCTGATTTGTATAATATTCCTTTCCGTCTTTTGCATCGAGACACGATAGATATCCATTGTTCACTTTTAGAAAATAGAGTTTGTCATCCATCAGAACCGGTGAAGGGGTATAAGGTGTATTCTTATCATACTGCCATACAATGGCATCAGAATCTGACAAATCTCCTTTCGCTTTTGAGAGGTTTATTGCGAACAGTGCGTTGCCCCTGAAGCCACTCATCAGATAAACCATCCCATTTGCACTAACCGGTGTAGGAATTACATTGCGGGTTAAACCGGTGAATTCCCAAATCAATTCACCATTTTCCAGATTATAGCTGCGAATCTTATTTGTTGCACTTGTAATAAGCTGGGTTTTTCCTTCAAATTCAATTACATACGGAGTTGCCCATGAACTGACTTCGTCCCTTTCGACTTCCCAGATGATCTCCCCTGAATGTTTATCAAGTACATGAAGGGTTGATTGACCCTGGTGATCCCGGAGTATGATCAATTTGTCTTCATAGAGAGCAGGCGAGCTGCCCTCTCCAAAGCTCATTACTTTTTCCATTGGACCAAAATCACGCTCCCATTGAACCTCACCCTTCAAATTTAGACAGTATAATCCATGAGAGCCGAAATAGGCATATATAGATGCACCATCGGTTACCGGAGAATTGGAGGCCCAGCTGCCAAACTGATGCGTGTGGCTGTGAGGGAGCTCCTCACGCACGGTGGTCTGCCAGTCTATCTTTCCGTTGTTCCGATCCACAGACATTACCACAAACTCATGAATGTACTCGGTTTTTATGGGTGACATCCAGTTGTTCCGACCCTGATCCTTATCTGGCTCTTCAATTTCAGCTTTTCTCTCTGTGGGTAGTGCCGATAACAGTATAATCTGATCCTTCCAAATGATGGGAGTGGCATGACCAATACCGGGAATCTCAGCTTTCCATTTAATATTCATCTGTTCGTTCCACTCACTGGGTGGATTTCCAAGGGGGGCTACTCCTGAAGCATTCGGGCCCCTCCATTGAGGCCAGTTTTGCTCATATTCAGAGAGATACTCCTGTGCAAAAAGGGTTCCTGCAAAGAGAAGCAGTAAACCCGCAATGTTTAAAAATTTGCGCATAATTTGTATTTAATCAATCCAATCATCAGCTATTCTGCATCAATTTTCTTCACCTATTCATTCGTTATTCCTGATAAGAAATATAAATTTGCGATAACCTGATGATAATTGCAAGCAGATGCGCTTTTTCTATGTCACCCTGATCCTTCTTCTAATCCTTGAGTTACCTGCTAGATCTCAGAATTTTGAGTGGCTTGCCGGATTTGATGGTTTTCTGGACAACCGGGAATATTTTAGTATTGAAAATCCGCAAACGATTTTTGGTTCCAGAATAAAAGGTGAGATCGGTGGCAGCATTGCCGGGGTGCATCGTTTTAGAGCTGGAATGAATTTTCTCCATGAGTTTGGAAACGATCCGGATGCCCATTTGCCCGACCTCACCATCTATTATCAGTACGACAATGAGAGGATAAATTTCCAAATCGGTTCTTTTCCCCGGTTCAATAAAATTGATTATCCCCTTGCACTTTTATCAGACACACTGTTGTATTACCGTCCCAATATTGAGGGAGCATTTTTGGGATTTCGTGGTGAATGGGGTTATCAGAAGATCTTTATCGACTGGACCAGTCGTCAGACTGATGACAATTATGAAAGGTTCATCTTTGGGTTCTCAGGAAATCTACGCAAAGGAATGCTGTTCCTGAACCATCACCTTATGATGGGACATTTTGCCGGTAAAGCAATTCCCGATCCGGAACACCATTTGAGAGATAATGGTGGATTTCAGATGAACCTGGGTACAGATCTTTCAGAAAGAGTATTTATGGATTCCCTTCATTTCAGTGTGGGCGCGTTGGTTTCCCTGGACCGCATTCGTGGCGTGGACGATGGCTGGCAAACTCCTGCAGGATTTGTAGGTCAGTTTGCAGCATTTTACAGATGGGTGGGTATCAATGGGCTCTATTACCGTGGAGAGGGGCACACTTTTTTGTATGGAGATCCATTTTATAAATTGGAACAATACGGCAGGCTGGATCTCTTCTACATGCCCTTTCACAATGAAAATGTGAGTCTGAAGATCAACTTCGTCCTTCATTTTGCTGAAAGCCAGGTTGATTATTCTCAGCAAATCCTTGTATCAATGGCACTGCATTGATATAATTGGTGTATATTATAGTAGTTAACAGCTATCCTATGAACATTGTGGTTACAGGCGCAACTGGCTTTGCTGGGGGATGGATCCTTCGGGAGTTAACGAATCATTATGGGAATGAAGCAGTAACGGGGACTGGAAGGAACGAGGAGCGTGTGAAGGAGCTACGTAGTGAAGGTTTCCAGATGATCCAGGGTGACCTGCGTGATGAACGATTCGTTGCAACCAGACTGGAGGGTTTCACACATGTGGTACACTGTGCAGCCAAATCCTCCATCTGGGGCCCTTATCAGGAGTTTTTTAGTCACAATGTGTTAGCCACAAGGAATGTACTTGGTCATATCTCCTCCATGGAGAAATTGGTGCATCTCTCTACCCCCAGCATCTATTTTAATTTTAAGAACCGGTTTGATCTTCGGGAAGATGCAGAACTACCCGGGAAATTCGTCAACAATTATACCACTACAAAATTTCAGGCGGAACAGGAGATCCTGAACACTCAGAATGAGGGACTGACCACGATAATACTAAGACCTCGGGCCATTCTTGGGGCTGGTGATACAGTGATTCTACCCAGGGTGATCAGGGCTTATGACTCAGGGCGATTAAAGATCATCGGGGATGGGAAAACAATTGCGGATTTCACCTCTGCCAGAAACCTGGCCCATGCCGTTCACCTTGCACTAGAAGCGGAACCTTCACTCAACGGAGAGGTGTTTAATATAACCGATGGACAGCCATTGGAATTCTGGCCACTACTTGTAGAAACCATTCAGAAACTTGGGCATGATCAGGAGTTGGGAAAGGTTCCTTATGGCCTTGTCTATCTCCTCGCTGCAATGAATGAGCTCTCCAGCAGGGTACTGAAAAAAAGTGAACCCGCACTAACCAGGTACGGTGTCGGGATTATGAAGTATTCACTTACCATGAATATTGACAAGGCGATAAAATTGCTTCATTACAAACCTGTGGTAACCACCATTCAAAGCCTGGATGAGTTTATAAACTGGTACCAAAATTGACAGAAAAAAATGTTCATATCAGGATCTTTTCCA
>JBDLIX010000054.1:0-32763 GCA_039714655.1 Bacteroidota bacterium | reverse complement strand
GTAGCGAGAGGGAGACTTGAACTCCCGACCTCATGATTATGAATCATGCGCTCTAACCACCTGAGCTACCTCGCCATCATCTCTTTCGGGCTGCAAATATAGAACTTTTTTGAGATTAGAGCAATAAGATTTCAGGGCCCGGGAACAATAGAAGGAGACCAATGATCGCTTGGGTATCATTGATTTTTCATATATTACAGGAGAGAGCCTTAAAGAGGTAAAGTTTATGGAGTCCGGTTTTAATGAGTTACATAAAGTAGTACAATTGTTGGTTTACCTGGGAGCCTTTGGGATCGTTGCTGTCGCATCGGGCCAGATAGCAGGTGTATTCAAACAATTAAAACTGCCTCTGATCACAGGCTTCCTGGTAATCGGGCTGGTATCGGGTCCTGAACTGCTTGGCCTGATCGATTCCGAGGCTTTGTTCAGACTTAATTTTCTAAATGATATTGCCCTGGCCTTTATCGCGTTTGCAGTTGGTTCCGAGCTCTATCTAAAGGAGTTAAGAAGCAGAATGAAGAGCATTATATCGATGACCATTACTCAGATGACGGTTACTTTTATTCTGGTGAGCCTGGCCATGTATATGCTCGCCGTAGTGATCCCCTTTTTCGAGGGAATGAAGCTGGCTGCAAAAATTTCCATCTCCTTGCTTGCCGGGACCATATCCATAGCCCGGTCGCCCGCATCGGCCATTGCCATTATTAATGAACTCAGGGCAAGGGGGCCATTCACTCAAACTTCCATCGGTGTAACGGTGGTGAAAGATTTTGCAGTAATCATCGTTTTTGCAGTGATTTTCACCCTGTCAAAATCACTCATTCAGGAGGAAAATTTCAAATTGATATACATCGGTCAGGTCGTTGCTGAACTGGTTGTTTCTTTTGGAATGGGATTCCTGGTCTGGATTCTGCTGAAACTGTTTCTCTCCATCAAAGGGGCTATAGTTCTGAAAAAGCTGTTGTTGCTGGCAACCGGATTCCTGATCTATCTTCTCACTCACTTTGTAGAAGACTATTCAACCATATATCTAGGCCTGAAACTGCACATTGAGCCACTTCTGATATGCATTATCGGAAGCTTTCTGGTTACCAATTACTCTGTCTACAGGAATGATTTAGTAAAAATTGTAAAGGAGACAGGTCCCTACGTATATATCATTTTTTTCACCCTTACAGGCGCCATGATCTCTCTCGATGTAGTTGCTTCCTTATGGTTTGTAACACTAAGCATTTTTGTCGCCAGGATAATATCACTTTTCCTTGCGGGGTATTTGGGAAGTTCCATTGCTGGTGACTCGCCACTTTTTCGAAGAATCTCCTGGATGCCTTATGTCACCCAGGCCGGTGTTGGAGTAGGGCTGGCAACGATCATCGCAACGGAATATGCCGGTTGGGGTGGACAATTTGCTACCATCATGATATCTGTGATTGTGCTTAACCAGATCGTTGGCCCTCCTCTGTTTAAATGGGCATTGCATCTGGTTGGTGAGGTTCATGTAAGATCTGATGGGACCTTTGAGGTGGAAAGAAAGGTGTTGATTTTTGGGTGGGAGAATCAATCCATTGCACTGGCGAATCAGTTAAAGAAGCAAAACTGGAAGGTGGAATTTATAGTGATCAACCCCTCTGTGGAAATCCTGGGTAATGAGGAATTTGTTGTTCATGAATTCCAGGGAACCGATCACCTTTCATTGAGAAAGTTCAGTGCTGAAACAGCCGACACCATCGTTTGTTTGCTATCCGATGAGGAAAACTATGCCATATGTGAAACTGCCTATGAACATTTTGGCACCAAGAATCTGATTGTCCGGTTGCATGACAGGGAGTTGTACCGGAGATTTCATAAGATCGATGTGATGGTGATGCACCCGACCACGGCCATGGTATCCCTGCTGGAGCATTTTGTAAGAGCACCCATTGCTACCTCTTTGCTGCTGGGTATGGATGAAACCCAGGATTCCATTGATATTGAACTGCGCAATTCCGATTTTCATGGCCTTACCCTGCGTGACCTTAGATTGCCCTCGGATGTGATTATCCTGTCGGTTACCAGGGGAGACCATCCCATTATTTCTCACGGATATACCCGGTTACGTCTTGGTGATGTGGTTACCATGGTTGGCTCAAATGAGAGCCTGGACAAAGTTCGGCTGAACCTGCAGGGGTATTAATAATAATTTGGAATGGTAAAAATTGTATCAAGTACAAAAAGGCTGTTTTCTCTGTTGGGTTTGATGACACTCATGATTTCGTGTAGCCACAAATACGATTCAGATGTTCTCGATCTTTCCTTTTATCAGTGGAATCAGTGGCCAGACAGAGAGGCAGGATATAATCAGGATTCACTTAAGGCTCAATCTGAGGAAGTCTCTGCGCTCTCTCCAAATCCCCCTTCCTGCGGTTGGGAAGCTCTCCACAGGGGGAATGGAAATTTAGTGAGAATTCCAGCTGCTATTGAGGACTTTTCAGGTATATCCTGGTACCATTGCCGTTTTACACTGCCTGAGTTATGGCAAGAGAAACAGATCGTTTTCATGTTTGAAGCCGCTGGTCCAGGTGTGGAGGTGTATCTAAACGAATCCTTAGTAGGAACCCACCAGGGAAATCACATTCCTTTTGATATTGATGTCACCAACCAGATTTACTATACCCTTGACAACCATCTGGCAATCAGAATTTCGGATCCGGAAGGGGGTGGGGGAATTGGAAATATTTTGGTAAAGTCCAGTGAACTTTTGGCTCATTAAATCGAGGTTATATTTATATTTGAATACTGAATACTGAATACGAAAAACTTTAATCTTAGAAATGGGAAAGATCCTGGAGAAATTGAAAGATGGAGGTGTGCTGGTCTCAGATGGTGCATGGGGAACATTTCTGCACCAAAAGGGGCTGACATCTGATGAGTGTCCCGAATCGTGGAATCTTAGCAGACCCGATGATGTGTATGAAATTGCAAAGAGCTATGTAGAGGCTGGTGCCGATATCATTCTGACAAACAGTTTTGGAGGAAGTCCGGCTAAGCTTGAACCGTATGGCTTGCAGGAGCAGGTAGGTGAAATAAACAGAGCTGCAGCTGAGATATCCAGGAAAGCTGCAGGAGACCAGGCTATTGTTCTGGGATCCATAGGTCCCACAGGCAAGATGGTATTCATGGGAGAAATCACAGAGGAAGAACTACTCAAAGGATTTGAAGGCCAGGCCAGGGGACTCCGGGATGGAGGAGTGGACGGATTCGTTGTGGAAACCATGTCTGACACCCAGGAAGCTATATTGGCTGTACAAGCTGCGAAAAACGTTTCTGACCTGGATGTGGTTTGCACATTTACTTTTGAAAAGACCCAGGCCAATGAGTATCGTACCATGATGGGTACAACTGTAGCTGAAGCGATTGATGCTGCCATCTCTGCCGGTGTGGATATCATTGGAGCGAACTGTGGGAATGGAATTGCAGGAATGGTTGATATTGTAAGAGAGATACGGGAAATTGAAAAGGAGATACCGGTGCTTGTACATGCCAATGCCGGCTTGCCTGTCTACAGGGATGGTCAAACCGTATTCCCGGAAACTCCGGTTGTAATGGCAGCTCAGACCAGCGCCCTGATCGAAGCCGGAGCAAATATCATAGGGGGTTGTTGTGGAACCACTCCTGAACATATCAGATTAATCTCAAATATTACTAAATAGGTGGCATGAATCTTGTGCCAGATCAACTATGAAAAGAATAGCACTCCTTATTTTTGGTATTTTTCTTATGTCAGCACACCATGCGCAGACAAAAGTTGTAACAGGACATGTGACCATGTTCCACAAGTACCCCGTTGCCAATTTGGAAGTTTTTACGAAAAAGGCAAAAACCTCTGCTACTACCGATGCTTATGGGAATTTTGAAATAATATGTGATGAAAAGGATATTATTTTGATCAAGGAAGAAGTATTCCAGTCAGCCAGAAGACGAGTAGGTCGAGATGATGAATTCGTTGGTGTGAACCTGATCTATAAGGATAGTCAAAAGAACAGGCAATTAGCTGTCCACCTGGGTTATATTTCGCAAGAACAACTCTCTTATGCAGTGAAGAATCTTCAGCATGAAAACACTGATTTTTGCAATTATTCAGATGTTTTTGCCCTTTTAAAGGGTAAATTCCCAGAGGTTGTGGTTGTCAGATCACTATCCGGTGGGGAAGATGTTTATATGAAGAGAGGGGTAAGATCTATTGCTGGTGACAATAGTGCCATTTATGTGGTCGATGGTGTAAAGACAAGTACCATCTCAACTCTCAGTCCATGCGATATTATCAGTATAAGCATAGTTAAAAGTGGTACAGCAATGTATGGGGCCGATGCTGCCAATGGGGTTGTTGTCATTAAGACAAAGAGAGGTCGTTAAGAACATTTTTCTTTACTTTGAAGGGAAATCAATCTTCCCGACCATGTTCATGCGAATTCGATCTTTCCTGATTGCGCTGACTCTCCTGCTGATACTTTTCACATCATGTCATCCCGTTTCAAAGTACATTAACGCTGAGGAGGTTCTTGATTGGGAACCTGAAATGGTGGTAATGGATTCATTGAATGCTGTTGAGTTTTCTGATGAAAACACCCTGCTGGTGACAGGCAGTTCAAGTGTACGGCTCTGGGACAGCATCCATATCGGCCTGGCACCATACCAGGTGATGCAGCGTGGGTATGGAGGAGCCAGGCTAACGGATTACAATCACTATGCCGATCGGATTATAAAACCGCACCGGTTTAAGGCTATCCTTGTTTTTGTTGCCAATGATATATCAGGTGGTGATCAGGACAGGACACCCAGGGAGGTTCTGCAACTTTTTAAAACCCTGGTAAAACAGATCAGGGAACGTAATTCAGAGACTCCCGTCTTTTGGATTGAGATCACACCCACCCCCAGCCGTTGGCACGCCAGCGATCACATTAGGAAGGCCAATGCACTCATCAAGAACTATTGTGAAAAGAGTGCAGATCTTAATTTCATCCCGACTTTTGATGTCTATACCAATCAGGAGGGGCTGCCAGATTCAACGCTTTTCAGAAAAGACATGTTGCACCTGAATCAGGATGGCTACAATCTCTGGGCACAAAGAATCAAACAGACCCTGCAGGATGAAGAGATATTGCCTTAGGTCATGAGCAAATCACGTACACTGCTCACATATCATGATCTCACCATTGAGGTGGAATCGACTCCTGGTGATGAGATCATGGATCATATGCAAGATACAGTGCTGGGTCAGCCGGGTGGTTTCCGGTATCAGCATACCAACCTGGAGGAGCGGCTCAATGCCCCGGGTGAAAACTATTTCATCTATCTGCGGAAAGGTGGAAAAATGATGGGTTCTATAGGTTTTTGTGGGAAGCCGGCAGAGACCAGGGGAGTCTCGTATGATAGCTGGCTGATCCGGTATTTTTCCATCAAGGCACCCATGCGATCGGTCCCCAATAAGAGAAAGGAGCAGTCCAATCCGAAAGATGAAAAGAAGAGATCCAGTGTGTTGGGACGTTTTTTTCAGCCGGTGGCTGCAAATCCATCTCAGCTAAGGGAAGGGGAGTGCAAAGAAGATGAGCCGGCTATTATCTATGGAATTATTGAACAAAAAAACCTTCGTTCCATGAATTTCAGCGCCCAGATGGGGATGGAAACAGTGGGCCAGATGGCCGGTTTCAGCTTTAGCAGGATGCGCCCCCGGAAATCTGACCATGTGGAGCAATTGCCAGAGGTTGAACAGGAATCCATGTTGGCTCTTCTGAAAGAATTTTATCAGGATTACACACTTTTTTTTCCCGATCCGCTGTTTGAGGAAAATGATTATTATGTGATCAAAGAGTCGGGCAGGGTAGTGGCTGGAATTCAGATATATCCTGTTACCTGGCGTATTATAGATTTTGGAAGCAGCCTGGCCAACAGGGTAGTGAAAATCATAACAAGAATCACCTGGGTGAAGAAACGATTCAACCCGGATCAGTTTCGGATGCTGGCATACGATGGGATCTATTGTGAAAAGGGATATGAGTCAGCGCTGTATGAACTGATGGAAGGGGTGCTGGAACGGACCGATACATATGTGGCCATGTTAATGATGGACACGGAATCGGATATTTACAGGATTTACAATCAAAATCAGAATCTGGGGATCCTGCACAAAATTATGGGGACCTCAAAGGCTGATATCAGGGTTCGTTTTATCAATCTCCCTGCTGAGATCAGACAGCATTTTCTGGACCACCCCACCTATATTCCAACTTACGATAATACATAATAATCCATGAATATAGAGACAAAAGTGGAAGGTTTTCAAATCAGGAAGGCTCAAAGGAGTGATACCTCCATCGTGCTGGATTTCATAAAGAAACTTGCCGACTATGAGAAGCTGACTCATGAAGTTGTGGCCACTGAGGAGAAACTGGAAAAATACCTTTTCGGTGAGGAAAAAGTGGCTGAAGTGGTGATCGGGTATTACCACAATATTCCTGTGGGTTTCGCACTCTACTTCTATAATTTCTCAACCTTCCTGGCCAGACCGGGAATCTATCTGGAGGATCTTTATGTGCTTGAACAGTACCGGGGTAAAGGTTTTGGAAAGGTGCTGCTCACCTACCTTGCAAAAAAAGCGGTGGAAAAGGATTGCGGGCGGCTTGAATGGGCAGTCCTGGATTGGAATGAGCCCTCCATAGAGTTCTATAAGTCACTGGGCGCTAAGCTTATGAATGAATGGATTGTCCACAGGGTGACCGGTGATGCCCTGGATGAACTTGCTGCGCAGTTTTAATATTCCGGGAAAAACTCTATTTTGGCAGCCTGAACTACCACTAAAACCATCTTCATGGGTATTACCGTTAAACCTGTTTGTACCAAACGGGAGCTGCGAAAATTTATTCATTTACCTGCCAAGATTCACAAGGGCCATATGAACTGGATTCCTCCACTCTATTCGGATGAGTGGGAGTTTTTTAATTCGGAGAAAAACAGATCTTTTGAGTACAGCGATGTGATCATGCTCCTGGCTTACCGGGACAAAAAAGTGGTTGGCCGGATCATGGGGATCATCAACTATAAATATAACGAGCTTCACCGGGAGAAAAATGCGCGATTCAATTTTCTGGAAACCTGGGATGACAGGGAGGTGATCCAGGTGCTGGTTCAGCATGTGGAGGAGTGGGCCAGGATCAAAGGGATGGATAAGCTGGTTGGTCCTCTGGCTTTCTCTGATAAGGATCCCCAGGGATACATCATCAGTGGATTTAATGAACCAATTGCTATCGCAACCCACTGTAACTATGAGTATGTGATCGGACACCTGGAAGCCATGGGTTTTAAAAAGGATATTGACCTGGTGGTTTATAAGATCCGGATCCCGGAGAAGACCCCTGAGCTGTACCAGAAGGTAGCAGAGCGTGCTCAACGGAACAATCCCGGAATCAAACTGCTGGAGTTTACGCGGCGAAAGGACCTGAAACCCTGGATCAGACCCATTTTCACACTGATCAACCACACCTTTACCGATATTTATGGATTCATGCCCTTCACCCTGGAAGAGATGGACGATTTTGCCAACCGGTATCTGCTTATCATGGACCCCCGACTTATCAAGGCGGTTGTGAATGAGAGAAATGAGGCGGTTGCATTTGTGATAGGAATGCCCGATATCAGTAAAGGAATCAAACAATCAAGGGGATATCTGTTGCCCATCGGAATCATACAGATCCTCCTTTCAGGTCGCCGTTCCAAACAGCTGAATCTCCTGTTGGGTGCAGTTCATCCTGATTATCAGAACAGAGGTCTTGACACCATTATGGGTGCGGCCATGCTCACTTCGGCCCGGAAACAGAAAATGGAGTACATCGACAGTCATCTGGAGATGGAAACCAACACCAAGGTGAGGGCCGAGATGGAGTATATGGGAGGGGAGGTATATAAAACCTACCGTGTTTTTGGGAAATCAATTCAAAAAATCACAGAAATGGAGAGTTCTGACAGAATCAAACAATTGGAAAAGGCCGAATGTGGTTAACATTTCGTTAATTCCATGGAAAATATTTTGATTTTATCCCGGAACCATCTATTTTTGAAGCTTGTAATTCAGTAAACATGAGGATTATTGGAAATATGACCGTGACCTGCAACCCGCTTTCATTTTAAAGCGGGACCGTCACTCTCTTCTCTTTTCTAACCAATAATTCTCAAATCAATGTCACATATAAGTATCAGTTCAAAGTTTTCGAAATCATTCATTCGTGAGTTTTTCCAGGATTTGCGGGAAGCCATTGGTGGCTCGGAACGTGATTTTACACAAATACCCTTAAGCAAGGCCATTGTTTTACTGAGTATCCCCATGGTTTTGGAAATGATCATGGAATCGGTCTTTGCACTAGTGGATATCTTCTTTGTCTCCCGACTGGGAGCAGAGGCTGTGGCCACTGTGGGGATCACCGAATCGTTGATGACCATTATTTATGCCATTGGCATTGGGCTAAGCGTGGGTACTACCGCCCTGGTTTCCAGACGTATCGGAGAGAAGCGTCCTGAAGAGGCCGCCGTTGCTGCCGTACAGGCCATTTTTGCTGGGATTGTGGTCTCTCTGTTGTTCTCAGCCATAGGTATTTTCTTTGCGAAGGAGCTTCTCACACTCATGGGGGCCTCTGAATCAACGGTTGAAATGGGGTACATGTATCCCACCATCATGCTGGGAGGGAATGTTGTAATCATGCTGTTGTTTATCATCAATGCCGTTTTCAGGAGCAGTGGCGATGCAGCTATCTCCATGAGGGTCCTCTGGTTTGCCAACATATTGAACATTATACTCGATCCACTACTCATATTTGGCATAGGCCCATTTCCTGAACTGGGAGTCCAGGGCGCAGCTGTGGCCACCAATATTGGAAGGGGTATGGCCGTGATCTATCAGCTTTATCTTCTTGGGAAGGGAAAATACAGGGTGAAGGTGAGGGCCCAACAGATCGTTATCAGAGTCGGAGAAATGGTGAAACTGGTTAAACTATCGCTGGGAGCCATTGGCCAGTATATCATTGCCACCTCCTCATGGATCTTTTTGGTATGGGTGGTCACCAGTCTGGGTGAAGAGGTGGTTGCAGGTTATACCATTGCCATTCGTATCATCATGTTTGTGTTATTACCCTCCTGGGGTATGGCCAATGCGGCAGCCACACTTGTGGGGCAAAACCTTGGTGCAGATAAACCGGAAAGGGCTGAGCGGTCGGCATGGGTGGTTGGTATAGGAAATATGGTATTTCTGGGACTGGTCTCCATCATTTTTATTGCCATCCCCGATTCATTCATAGGATTCTTCATAAACGGAGCTGAGGACCCCATGGTAATGCACAGCGGTGTGATCTGTTTGAGGGTGATTAGTTTTGGGTTCCTTGTCTATGCCATGGGCATGGTGATGATCAATTCCATCAACGGGGCTGGTGACACAGCTACCCCTATTTGGATCAACTTTATCGCCTTCTGGCTCATGGAAATTCCCATTGCATACCTGTTTACCAAGGTGCTTGACCTTCACATCAACGGTGTCTGCTACGCCATCCTCATTGGCGAAGCTGCACTCACTTTCATTGCCATTACCATATTCCGGCGGGGAAGGTGGAAGTTGAAAAAAGTGTAAAAGTTAGCAAGAGTAAAAGAGTAAAAGTTAGCAAGAGTAAAAGAGTAAAAGTTGGTTAGTGTTTTATTACTTTTTAACTTATCACTTTTATACTTTTTACCTATTATCGAATGTCTACAGTAGTAATTTTTGATATAAAACGCTTTGCGGTTCATGATGGGCCGGGGATCCGGACCACCGTTTTTCTGAAGGGTTGTCCCCTTCGTTGCTGGTGGTGCCACAATCCTGAGAGTCAGGCCATGGAACCAATTACGGTGGATTTTGAGCGGAAAGTGAATGGAAAAACTGTTCCGGGAAAGAAAACCTATGGAGAGAAGATTGAAGTGGATGCTCTAATGGAGGTGCTGCTGAGGGATCACCATTTTTATGAGGAGTCGGGTGGGGGAGTCACTTTTTCCGGAGGAGAACCTATGATGCAGATTGATGGACTCACCCAATTGCTGGAATCCTGTAGGAGAAGCGGAATACACACCACCGTTGATACCAGCGGATTTGCTAAACGTGAGCATTTTGATAAGATTCTCTCCCTCACGGACCTGTTTCTTTACGATCTGAAAAACATGGATTCCGAGCTTCATAAAAAGTATACCGGGGCGAACAATGGACTTATCCGGTCCAATGCTGATTTTCTGTTGGAAAACAGCGCCAATGTGGTATTCCGGATTCCGGTGATTCCTGGTGTTAATACTACCGGTAAGGAGGTAAACCGGATGATTGGTTTTCTGAAGGAGCGACATGAATTGATGAAAGAGGTACATCTGCTCCCTTATCACCGTATCGCAGAGAATAAGTATTTCAGGCTCCGCATGCAACAGCAATTTCCCGATGTAAGGGAGCCTGATCAGGCATTTATCGAGCAGTTGAAAATGAGATTTGAAGAGAGCGGTCTGGAAGTGGTCATCGGAGGTTGATTTGCGGGTTGTACCCTGGTCAAAAATTTGATTGTAATGAGAGACAGAATAAAGAACTTGAGAGAAGAGAGCCTGCATGCAGTGAACCTGTTGTCGGCCGAGCGGGCTCTTCTGGTCACCCGGTTCTACCAGGGCATCTCATCCACACTCGATTCGATCCCTGTTCAGCGGGCAAGGGCTTTTGAGTATATCCTTCGGCACAAGGAGATATGTATCAACAAAGGTGAACTGATTGTGGGTGAGCGGGGACCGGCACCCAAAGCGACTCCTACCTATCCTGAAATCAACCTGCACTCTCTGAAAGACCTGGATATCCTTAATAGCAGGGAGAAAGTCTCCTTCAAAGTGGACCGGGAGACCAGAAAGGCATTTGAGGAGGTGATTATTCCATATTGGACCGGGAGAACAAACCGCGAGAGGATCTTTAGCAACCTGAGCCCTGCCTGGAAGGAGGCCTATGATGCAGGTGTATTTACTGAATTTCAGGAACAAAGGGCCCCTGGCCATACAGTCCTGGGAAGTAAGATCTATCGCCAGGGGATGAAAGATATTCTGGCAGAGATAGAGGTTGGCATGGAAAACCTGGATTTTATAAATGATCCGGATGCCTATGATAAAAGAGAAGAGTTAAGGGCCATGAATATTGCAGCCGGTGCGCTGATCATGTTTGCGGATAGACATGCAGAGAAGCTGGATGAACAGGCAGCTGGGGAAGAGGACCCGGATAGAAAAGAGGAGCTTGTCAGGATGGCCGCCATCTGTCGCAAAGTACCCGCTGAGGCGCCCTCCACCATGCATGAGGCGTTGCAATACTACTGGTTTGTTCACCTGGGTGTGATTACCGAACTGAATCCATGGGATTCGTTCAATCCGGGCCGTCTTGACCAGCACCTCTATCCATTTTATATGATGGATCTGGAGTCGGGAAGGTTGGACAGGGACAGTGCTGTGGAGCTGCTGCAATCTTTCTGGATCAAGTTCAACAACCATCCTTCTCCACCCAAGGTGGGAGTCACTGCAGAGGAGAGTAATACCTATACCGACTTCTGCCTGATCAACCTGGGTGGATTGAAGGAGGATGGCTCCAGTGTGGTGAATGAACTCAGTTATGTATTGCTGGACGTGATTGAGGAGATGCGTCTGCTCCAGCCCTCTTCCATGGTACAGGTGAGCAAAAAGAGTCCGGACAGCTTTGTGGACCGTGCAGTAAATATTGTGAAGAGCGGATTTGGACAACCTTCCATTTTTAATACGGATGCCATTGTTGAGGAATTGGTGAGGCAGGGAAAGCGACTGGAAGATGCCCGGAATGGAGGTGCCTCCGGCTGTGTGGAGAGCGGAGCATTTGGTACAGAGGCCTATATCCTTACCGGATATTTTAACCTGGTGAAGGTGCTGGAAATAACCCTTCACAATGGAACCGATCCCCGTACCGGTAAAAAGATCGGAGTCTCCACAGGAGATCCTGAGGCATTCAGATCATTTGATGAGCTGAAACAAGCATTCATCAGGCAACTACAGCATTTCACTGAGATCAAGATCACAGGGAATAACATCATTGAGCAGATCTTCAGTTCATATTTGCCGGTTCCTTTTCTTTCACTGCTGGTAGATGATTGCATGGCCAATGGCAAGGACTACAATTCCGGAGGGGCCAGGTACAATACAAGCTATATACAGGGGGTCGGACTTGGATCCATTACCGATATGCTGGTCTCCCTGAAAACTCATCTGTTTGATAAAGAGGTCATTGGCATGGGCGCCTTTCTAAAGATTTTGTCTCATAACTTTGAAGGTCACGACGAGTTGAGGGCTTCACTTCTGTATGATACTCCCAAGTACGGCAATGATGATGACCTGGCCGATCTGCATGCCCGCTGGGTATTTGACGCATTCTATGACTCAGTGAATGGTCGAAAGAGTCCTCGTGGAGCCACCTATCGGATCAACATGCTTCCCACCACCAGTCATGTCTATTTTGGCAAAGTGGTGGGTGCCACTCCAGACGGGCGACTGGCCCATGAGCCCCTTTCAGAAGGAATCTCTCCTTTTCAGGGAATGGACAGGAAAGGCCCTACAGCTGTATTGAACTCTGCTTCAAAGATCGATCATTTGAAAACGGGCGGAACACTGTTGAATCAGAAGTTCACTCCCGATTTTTTCCGGGACGATCGCAGCATTCGCAAAGTAACCCAGCTGATTCGCAGCTACTTCAGGATGAATGGTCACCACATCCAGTTCAATGTGGTTTCTGCAGATACTCTGCGGGATGCACAAAAACATCCCGAGAAGTACCAGGATCTCATCGTTAGGGTGGCCGGGTACAGCGATTATTTCAATGATCTGGGATTAGAGCTACAGGAGGAGATCATTCGTCGTACGGAGCATGAGAGAGTGAAAGAGTGAAAGAGTAAAAGTGGGAAAGAGTAAAAGTGGGAAAGAGTAAATCAATAAAAAGAGTGAAAGCTAAAAGCCCCAATTTGAATAAAATTTATACTTTAGCGGTATGAAGTCATACATATTACGTTCTACGTTTGTTGGTTGATCTCAATAGAATATAGTAATTTTGAAAAAGTAAGTACTAAAGGTCTGAAAATGAATAGTGTCTCAAAAGTATTTCTGTTTTTCGTTGTTATTCTTTTTGCAACCGCCTGTACCTCCCGTAACGATCGGAACATTGCAGGGCTCAATACGTTGCTCGATTCACTGAAATCCCAGTATGCACCCGATTCCAGGATTGAATTATGGGATCTTACTGTGGCTGCAGAAGAAGGATCCATTTACCTGGCTGGGGAGGTGGCTAACAAGGGAACTTATAAAGCCATCGTGAAAGCGGTGGACGAGAACTTCCCTGAGGTGAAGAATACAATGGTGCTGCTTCCTGTGGACGGGACCGGACAACTGGTGACCGGACTGGTGAATAATTCAGTGATTCATCTACGCCATGAGCCCAGCAGCAAAAAGGAACTGGTAACCCAGGCCCGTTTGGGGACTCCCGTCAGGATCCTGAAAGATATGGATGGAAAGCGGCTGATTCAGACTCCGGACGGGTATCTGGGATGGGTGAATATCCCAGAGGTTCAAGCCATAGACCTGGAAGAGTTAACCAGATACAGGGAGAGTCAAAAGATTGTATATCAGGCCCAATATGGATCTTCATATAGTGAGCCAGATGAAACCTCCATGCCGGTTGCCGACCTGGTCATTGGATGTATTCTTCCCGTGGTGTCGCAGGAGTCAGGATTTTTAGAGGTGGAGTATCCCGATGGCCGCCTGGCCTGGGTGAAGAAGAGTGAGGTTATTGATGCAGAAGAGGTATTCTATAAAACTGTGACGAAAGAGAATGTGGAAAAGACCATACTGGAATTCCATGGGATACCCTACCTGTGGGGAGGGGCCTCTTCCAAGGCCATTGATTGCAGCGGACTGGTATCCAATGTGTTTTTTATGAATGGAATCCAGCTGCCCAGGGATGCATCCCAGCAAATACATTGCGGAAGGGTCATGACGGAGGACTTCGATCCGGAGGGTCTGGAAACCGGGGATCTGCTCTTCTTCGGACGGAAAGCCACCGACAGTCAACCGGAGCGTGTAACCCATGTGGCTACTTACCTGGGCGACACCGAATTCATACATGCTGCCGGATACCGGGAGAGGGTTAGCATCAACAGCATGGATAGCACCCGGGCCAATTTCATTGACGGGTATCCGGAGATATTTATCAGGGCAGTCAGGATCATTGGAGAGGAGGGTGAAGGATTTGGGCCCATTGCCGAGAACGAGTTTTTTAAAGAGATAATTCATATTGCTAAATGAAAACCGGACGAAGGAATTTTTTAAAAGGAGTGGGGGCGGTTTCTCTTGCAGCCACCGTGCCCACCATTGCGTGTAACAGTGCACCCCCTGTCATTGGAAACGGGAAGATGAAGCTGAGTTTCAGGCCCTATGACCTGCAGTTGAGACATACATTTACGGTTGCCGGACACTCCAGGAATACTACTCCTGTTGTTCTTACAGAGATAGAATATGAAGGAGTGATTGGTTATGGTGAGGCCTCCATGCCGCCCTACCTGGGCGAATCACAGGAGTCAGTGATCAAGTTCCTGAACAAGGTGGACCTGGGTCAGTTCAATGATCCCTTCATGCTGGATGATATTCTGGCCTATGTGGATTCTTTAGAAGAAGGTAACAGGGCGGCCAAGGCTTGCGTGGACATTGCGCTTCATGATCTGATCGGAAAACTGGTGGAACAGCCCCTGTACAAGCTCTGGGGGATCAACCCGGAGGATACACCCGTGACCTCCTTTACCATTGGGATAGATACTCCGGATGTGGTAAAGATGAAAACTGAAGAGGCCAGTCGTTTCAAGGTTTTAAAGGTGAAACTGGGAGGTGGAAATGACAGGGAGATGATCCAGGCGGTCCGGTCGGTTACCGGTGTGCCCCTTTATGTGGATGTGAATCAAGGTTGGAAAGATAAGCATGAAGCACTGGATATGGTCCACTGGCTGAAAGAACAGGGAATTGAATTTGTGGAACAGCCCCTGCCCAAAACAGCGGTGGATGATATGGCCTGGCTTACCGAAAATAGTCCATTGCCCATTATCGCAGACGAGGCTTTCCAGCGGTTATCCGATGTGGCAGCATTTAAAGGGGTCTATTCCGGGATCAATATCAAACTGATGAAGAGCACCGGACTGCGTGAGGCACATAAGATGATCACGGTGGCCCGGGCGCTGGATATGAAGGTGATGATCGGTTGTATGACAGAGACCTCCTGTGCAGTTTCCGCCGCTTCTCAGCTCTCTCCACTGGTGGATTGGGCTGATCTGGACGGGAACCTGTTGATCAGCAATGACATTTATGAAGGCATGAAGGTTATTGATGGAAAGGTAACACTCGGAGACTTACCCGGCATCGGAATAAAAAAATTGAACACCTAAACTAACTCAATATGAAGTCTTTTTCTTTGGTTGGGATACTCCTGATATTCACTCTGCAGTTGTACTCCCAGGTGCCTGTTACGGGAACAGTAACAGACGGGGCCTCCGGGGAACCACTTCCCGGAGCCACAGTCAGTATCGAGGGAACCACAACAGGGACCATCACCGGAATGAACGGTGAGTTCTCCATTTCTGCCGCATCCGATGCTGATGTTTTGGTTGTCAGCTTTATCGGTTTTGAGACACAGCGTATTCCCATTGGTACCCAGAGGAGTTTTGGTGTGGCCCTGAACATGGATGTGGCCGAACTGGAGGAAGTAGTGGTTACCGCTCTGGGCATCAAACGGGAGAAAAAGGCGCTGGGTTATTCAGTGCAGGATATTGATAGTGAAGATCTGACAAAGGGTGGCGACAACAATGTTGTATCTGCTCTTTCAGGCAAGATTGCCGGTGTGCAAATTACGAGTGCTTCGGGTTCTGTTGGAGGTTCAGCCGTAATAAAGATACGTGGTAATAAATCTTTTAAAGGAAATACTTCACCTCTGTTTGTGGTAGACGGAGTACCAATATCAAACACTACTTCTACTACTGACATTGATTATGGTAATGCAGCAGCTGACATAGATCCGGAATCTATTGAAACAATGAGTGTTTTGAAAGGAGCTAATGCTACTGCTTTGTATGGCTCAAGAGGTGCTAACGGAGTCATTTTAATTACAACAAAAAAAGGAACAAAAAGAAAAGGCATAGGTGTTACTTTCTCAAGCTCTGTAGCTTTTGATGAGGTTTATATTCTTCCAAACTACCAAAACGAATATGGACAAGGGGGTTATGGCAGTGAGTACGAATATGCTCAATCAGGTAGTACAGATACCTACCAGGAGTGGGCTGCATCAAAATGGAGCTGGAGCCCTGATGACACCTGGGATGAAAGCTTTGGAGCAAGACTGGATAACGGTGTAACAACTGTTCAGTTTGATTCTCCGCTTAATGGTGACGGAACAAGAGAAGCAACAGAGATGATCTCGAGACCTGACAATGTAAAAAACTTTTACGAAACAGGTATCTCAACAGTCAACAGTGTTGCCCTGTCAGGTGGAGGTGAAACTGCTCAGGGAAGATTAACCATTACCCATACCAACCAGGCAGGGACTACCCCAAACACCGATCAGGAAAAGCTCAACATTGGTTTCAATACAAATGTTCAACTGATTGAAAAACTGAAGTTTGAGATAAATGGTAATTATAACATCACCAAAAACGACAACTTATCGTTTCAGGGAAGAAGTACTAAAAACCCACTTTACGAATTTAACAACTGGTTTGGACGACAGGTGGATGTGGACTACCTGAAAGATCATTACCTCGATTATGTGACCCATGAAGACGGTCACCTTTCAAGACTTAACTGGATGACGGGATACAGCGATTACAACAACAATATTTATTGGTCGCTTAATCAGAATCTTAACTCGCGGGAAAGAAGCAGATTATTTGGCAGCATTGGTACCACCTATACCATTGCAGACGGTTTTGAGCTGGTTGCGAGAGTGGGTACGGATGATATCAATGAAGGTCGTATATCTAATATACACAGCGATACGAAAGGTAGCCTTGATGGCATGCAACAAAATCCTGTAAATGGTTCATTTTCAGAATCAATATACAGAGAAAATGAGACAAATGCTGATTTGATGTTGATCATTAACAGAAATCTGACGGATCATATTACCATTAATTCTACCATTGGAGCCAATTACCGCAGGAGCCTGGTTGAAAGAATGTATATAGGAGTCCCAAACCTGGTGGTACCTGACTTCTACTCTACATCTGCGGCAGATGGAAATATTATTGGAAGTAAAAACAGATGGGAAAAGGAGACTAATTCACTGTTTGCTTCGGCTAATTTCGGATACCGAAGCTTTCTGTTTATGGATTTAACCTATCGTCAGGACTGGAGTTCCACACTCCCTGCTGAAAGCAGATCGTACGGATATCCTTCTGCCACATTGGGCTTTATTTTCTCCGATGCCTTTGATCTTAAAAACGACCTGTTCAGTTACGGAAAGGTCAGGGCCAGTTATGCCGAAGTAGGCAATGACACATCGCCCTATAGCATCATGCCATATTACTATAAGTATGGGAGTCTGCCATGGTCCAACGGAACAGTTGGTGACGCCAACTTTTTTAGACTGGGCTCAGTTCTGCCTTCAACAAATCTAATACCTGAAAGAACGTCAAGTTTTGAATTTGGTGGTGAATTTAAATTCTTTCAAAACAGACTGGGGTTGGATGCAGCCTATTATCAGGCTACTACAAAAAATCAGTTGATGAATGTTCGTTTAGCTCCTTCAACAGGATATTATACATGGAAGAAGAATGCAGGAACCATGCAGAACAATGGTGTAGAAATTCAAATATATGCAACACCGGTTGAGACGGACGACTTCTCCTGGGATATCGCTGTAAACTATGCAAAAAACAGAAACAAAATCGTTGAACTGGATGGCGAAATAAAAGAACTTGAGCTTAATGGATTTTCATCTGCAAAAGGGTATGGTGTCACAATGTGGGCCCGTGAAGGTGAGGAATGGGGTACACTTGAAGGAAGAGTGAGAGAAACTGATGAAAACGGAAACTATATTGTAGAATACATAGAAGTAATTGATGAAATCACCGGAGATGTTACAAGTGGTGACTACCAATATGTACTGACCGATGATCCTGTAAAAGTAGGCAGTGTGAATCCTGACTTCATTGGTGGCGTGAGAAATACATTCAACTATAAAGGGTTTAGTTTAAGTGCGTTAGTTGATGTAAGAATGGGAGGTAATGTGTACAGTGCAACCAAAGTTCAGGGACAAAGAACGGGTATACTGCAGGCAACGGTCGACAATGATCAACGCATTAACGGTTATCACTTAACCGGAGTTTTTGCAGATGGAGTGAACATTGGCGGAGAAGATGTGTCGGGTCAGGAGAGTGACATTGTAGTAACTCCCAGAACATTCTGGAAATATTCAAGAGGTTACACTGAAATGGGAATCATTGATGGTAGTTTTATAAAACTGAGAGAAATGAACTTCAGTTACCGGTTCCCGGGTTCTTTTGTTTCTAAACTACACTTGCAGTCGGCCACATTCTCGCTGTTTGCAAGAAACGTAGCCCTGTTATATACTCATAAATCAAATGATGTAGGTATTGATCCCGAGGTCGCCGCATCCGGTAGTGTGCTGGACACAGGTTTTGAAAATTTCAACCTGCCTCCTGCAAGAACCATTGGAGCCAAGATCAACATTAACTTTTAATTGAAGGAAGATGAAGAGATTATTTCACATATTACCAAAACTCGTACTGGGAGTATTTATCATTACCAGTTCGTGTACAAAAGATTTTGATGAAATAAACCGTGATCCAAATAACCCTGAAAATGCTCCAAACCTTTCTGTGCTGTCGTACAGTATTGTGGAGCTTGGAGACAGGTTCAATATTGACGAGGAGCTTTCATTTGCTGCCTCATATGTGGGTCATATCGCCATGGGACAGAATAACGATGCCAACAAATACCTAACCCAACCACCGGAAGGAATGTGGGCTTCCTATTACGTAAGAAGCTTGCATAACTTAAATAACATTATCAGCACGGCTGATCCTGCCAAAGAGGTAAATATAAAAGCTGCAGCTCTTGTGCTTAAAGCTTATGCTACCATGATTCAGGTTGATGCGTATGGAGAAGTCCCTTACTTTAATGCTGCGAAATTAAACGAAGGAGTGACAAATGCTGCATTCGATTCAGAAAGAGATATTTATCTTGATCTTTTTGAACTGTTGAAAGAAGCCAATGAGCTATTTACAGATGAAGGATTTAGCAACGGGGACAAAGAGATGTTCAGAAGGTATGATATCTTGTTTGGTACGAAAGAGTTTTCGGATGGGATCATGGCATGGAAAAAGTTTGCTAACTCTTTAAGATTGAGATTGGCAATAAGAGCTTCAAATGTTGACTTCGCTTTGGCAGCCACACAAATCAACGAAATTTTGTCTGACCCTGCCACATACCCGATCATTGACAGCAACGAAGAGAATGCTGCATTACTTTATCCGGGTACCGATAACTGGATAGAACCATGGACAGACTATTCAGGATACTATCCTTATATCTATATGGCTGCACCACTCATTGACACAATGAATCTGTTGACTGACCCAAGAAGGCCGGTGTATGCAAAGAGCATCAGAGGAAGATACAGAGGCTTACAAGTTGGGGCAGACGGAAGTGCTTCCAAAATCCAGCCAAAATTTATAAACAATATAACGGATGGGAAAGTCTTCTTCCTTACATATTCAGAAGTTGAATTTTTAAAAGCTGAAGCATATTCCAGAGGTCTTGTAACAAAAGATGCTGCTGCGGCGAAGGTATCATACGAACAGGGAATCAGGGCACATATGGAGTATATGGAAGTGGAGGATGCAAGCATCGATTCCTATATCCTGGATCCGATGGTTGTTTGGAATGGAGATGAAGCCGGAATTCAGAAACTCTATATACAAAAATGGATATCACTATTCCGTCAAAGCTGGGAAGCGTGGGCAGAAATGAGAAGAACGGATGTCCCTTTACTCTCTGTAGCTGAGGGATCTCCTTATGGTGGACATAACAGGGTCCCATTCAGGTTTGGATATCCGGATGGTGAAATCCAAAAAAACAGTGAACAACCCAGTGCAAATGTCGTTGACTTTTATTGGGGAGATCAAATATGGTGGGATACCCGTTCGGATGTACAATAGATGAAAGAAACAAGATAGCAACCAATTGTATTATTAATTATTATTAACCAAAACAGAATCATTATGAAATTAAAACCTTTACTTTTTATTTTAGTTGTGTCGATTTCGACAGCTCTATTTGCACAAGATTTATCAAGTGCGACTGGAATCTTTAAATTCGACGATGAAACCAGCCTCGAGACCCTCTTTGCCAATGAATTGGATGATGCATCTGCGGCAGGAGAGTATGCTGCTTTTTGTGATGGAGTTATGAAACGTCCGGCAGGAGCAGATGGATCTGATTACAACCCGGAAGCATCCGTACTGGATACAGATTTTTCTGTAGTTGAGGGTGTTGATGGTGGCAAGGCCATCAGAGTGGAAACAGGCAGTTTTCTTTATCTGTGGCATGGTTTAAGTGCTGACTCGGCCAAACAATATTTTAGCACTGCTACCGGTGATCCCAAGGATCCGGTGTATGTTGGAGAAGGAGTAAACAGTTACACTGTGATGATGGATGTGAAGATGCCGGATCTGGCAAAGGTTTATACTTTGCTTGAGATAAACCCACACACCACTTCCGGAGGGAAGTCAGGAGAAGTGGTGGTTACAGATGCAAAATTGGGAGCCGATTACTCTCCATTCAGCGGGCAGTATTCAACAGCAACCGTTGAAGCAGACAAATGGCACAGGATTGCTTATGTGGCCAATGTGTATTTTGATGCTGACAGCATTACCGGGAGTGTAAAAATGTACCTGGATGGTGTTTTGATAAATGAAGTAGCATACGGTAGTGTGGATGGTTCTTCTTCTCCATATGCTGCTGTAGCTGATGGAACCGGAGATGACAATATCGCTGCATTTAAAGTGAGTGGGAACAACGAGGGAACAGGTTTCGACAATCAACATGATATCGATAATCTGATCATTTTCGATAACGCCTTATCCAGTGCAGAAATAGCTGCTTTTGGTGGAACCGAATCGGCAGAAGCGAGTGCCACAGGAATTTTCAGGTTCGATGATGAGACCAGCCTGGAGACCCTCTTTGCAAATGAACTGGATGATGCATCTGCAGCTGGAGAATATGCTGCTTTTTGCGATGGAGTTATGAAACGCCCCGCAGGAGCAGATGGCTCTGACTACAATCCGGAGGAATCCGTACTGGATACAGATTATTCCGTTGTTGATGGCGTGGACGGAAAAGCTATCAGAATTGAAACAGGTAGCTTTCTTTATCTATGGCACGGTTTAAGTGCTGACTCTTCAAAACAATATTTTAGCACCTCTTCTGGTGACCCTTTCGACGAAGTATATGTTGGAGAAGGAGTAAACAGCTACACAGTGATGATGGATGTGAAAATGCCGGATATATCCAATGTTTACACTTTGCTTGAAATAAACCCACATACCACTTCAGGAGGGAAGTCCGGAGAGGTAGTGATTACTGATGCAAAATTAGGAGCAGATTACTCTCCATTTAGCGGACAGTATTCAACAGCAACCGTTGAAGCAGACACATGGCACAGGATTGCTTACGTGGCCAATGTATATTTTGATGCTGACAGCACTCCCGGAAGTGTAAAAATGTACCTGGATGGTGTGATGGTCAACGAAATAGCATACGGTAGTGTTGATGGCTCTTCTTCTCCATATGCTGCTGTGGCCGATGGAAGCGGAGATGACGATATCGCTGCATTTAAGGTTTGTGGGAACAACGAGGGCCCGGATTTTGATAATCAAATGGATATCGATAATCTGATCATTTTCGACAATGCGCTAACTGATGCAGATTTGGCTGAATATGGTGCCCCTGTGATTGACAATACAAATATCGGAAGGTACGATGCCAGAGGAACTTTGCACCTCTATCCAAATCCAACTTCCGATTTCTTAACAGTGGATGTTGCAGGAAAAGCTGAATTTAAACTTTACAACAGTCTGGGTCAAATAGTTCTTACTAAATCCATCGATGGCAGATCAAACATCGATCTCAGATCCATGGACAAAGGATTGTATATCGTCCAAATCCAGGATGACGGTGGGAAAGTCAGTTCTGCTAAAGTTATTTTGAAATAATTAGAAGGCAAATTGATTTAATATTAGATAGAAAAGCAACTCATTCTGGGTTGCTTTTCTATTTTTGTTAACCATTACAGTTGCACAGATGCAAAGCAGAGGAGAATTTGTTAAAAGTCTGGCCGCACTAACGGTATTTTCACTGATGCCGTTTTCAGCTGCCATTGCCAAACAACGAACTGACCGGCAATCGGAGCCCAATCCCCGTATATTTCCAAAACGATTAAAGAGGGGTGACCTGATCGGGCTGGTTACACCCGGGAGCCCCATAACGGAAGAGCAGCTGGCAGAAACTGTAAGCAAGCTGGAAGGATTGGGATTCAGAACCACTTACAATGATTCGGTCCTTTCTGAGTATGGTTATTTTGCCGGAAAGGACAGGGAGCGCGCCGATGAACTGATGGAGATGTTCACCCGTGAGGATGTGGATGGCATCTGGTGCGTTAGGGGAGGGTACGGATCCATCCGGATACTGGACTTGCTGGATTTTGATCTGATCAGGCAAAATCCAAAAGTATTTATCGGGTATAGCGATATTACTGCCCTGATTGCTTCAATTTATGAGCAGACCGGTCTGGTCACTTTCCATGGTCCGGTTGGGATCTCAGATTTTAACCGCTTCAGCCTAAAGTCTCTTGAAAAAGTGCTCATGGACCCGGGAGCAACCTTTAAGTACCCCTACAACCGGGAGAAGAGGACCCGGGACAATCCGGAATATGACCGCTATACCCTCACGGGGGGGATGGCAGAAGGGGAACTGATCGGGGGTAATATTAGCGTGCTGGATTCCATGATCGGCAGCAGGTTTGAACCCGATTTTGAAGGAAAGATTGTTTACCTGGAAGAGATTGAAGAGAAGACATACCGGGTGGATAAGATGGTATTTCACATGTTGTCGGGAACCAATCTGAAGAAAGCAGCGGGAATCGTGATGGGGGTAATGGGCGATTGCAACATCAATGATGAGCCCAGACTTACACTGAAAAGAGCCCTGGATGATCTGCTAAAGCCTTTGGGGATTCCGGTCTCCTACGGCTTTCCTTTTGGACATATCAAGCGGATGATCACCATTCCCACAGGCATCCAGGCTTCCTTTGATGCCGATAAAAATAGCCTTAAGCTGTTGGAACCTGCGGTATTATAAGAAGGGTATTCACAGCACCCGGAATCTATTGTTTTATCATCTTTATAGTCCGGCTGCTTTCTGCAGACCTTATCACAACCATATATATTCCCGTCTCAAACAGATCTGTGTGAATGATTATTTCGGGCTGTTCAGTTTGTTCAGTTTTTACTTTTTTACCTAAAAGGTCATAGATTTCGACTTGAAAACCGGAAGCTGATCCTGAACCTGTTGCTATGGTAATCTGATCAGAGAAAGGATTGGGATATACATTGAATATGTTTGTGTATAAGGATTCTGTACTGGTTACATCAATTTCGGTAAGTCCGTTTTGCTTATTCAACACCTCGTTGTGGGGATCTATTTCAACATTAAGAACACCATGAGTCATTGGTATGTTGAATTCCTGGCTGTTCTGCGTCTGGACCAGGTGTATCATCGTGTCCCCGCCATCATATTGAATGCGGTATGGCATTCTCATTCTGAACAGTGGTGTATGCCGGGGACTGGAAGCGGACTGGTTTATGATTAAGGTAAGGGTGTCGTTTTTCTGATACCAGTTGCCCGAGTAAGTAGGAAATCCCTGTCCGAAGATCCACTGCTCAAAGAACCAGTTGTAATCTTCTCCAGTGGTCTCGTTGATCACACGGTTCAGATCTTCCGTAATGGCTGTACTGTCCCTGAATTCATCCAGGTAGTTGCGCAAAGCATTCCAGAATAGCTCATCATTATTGATCTCGAAGCGCAGCATCTGTACAACTGCACCTGCCTTGCAATAGGTTAGATAGTATTCGAAGATCCTGCTGGCATTGCCGGCATCTCCTGCGGGCACATATATGCTGCCCTGATTGGAGGATAAAGCTTTGTCATGGTAATAACTCATCCTTGAATTCCCGGCCTCTTCTGAATCCAGAAGCTTCAGCGCCAGGTAATCAAAATAGGTGGCAAAACCCTCATTGAGCCAGATGTCCTGCCATGTGCCGCAGGTAACCAGATTCCCGAACCACTGGTGAGCCAGTTCATGGGAGAGCCTTCTGAAATCAATAGTTATGGGCATTGAGGTGAGTGTCTGATGCTCCATACCAAATCCCTTTCCCCAGATGGCATGACCATACTTCTCCTCTTTAAAGGGATAGGGACCAAACAGGTTGCAATAGAGGTTCATGGCACAATGGGTTTTATCCAGTTCCTCTTTCATGAGGTTGATGTGTCCCTGGCTCAGCATAAAATTCTGAATAAATATGGAATCGTCCCAACCGTCAGGATGGGTATAAAAATTATACTCTTCATAGTCATAGATGTTGAGGCCCACCAGGTAGTAAGCGATGGGATACCGGGTTTTCCATTCATGCCGGGTGGTCCCGTTGTCCAGGTTAACGGATGCAGTAAGCAATCCGATAGAGGCTGTTTTATAGTCGGAGGGGGTGGTGACGAAAATGTGCAGTGAGTCGATCTTATCCTCCAGCACCTGCTTGCAAGGGAACCATGCAGTGGCACCAAATGGTGCAGAAAAAGTAAATGCATACTGTTTACCTTCGTATAACCCATGGTAAAGCCCCCCTTCATACCCATCGGCATCATATCCATCCCCCCCGTAATAAATCACTGTTTCAAATGATGCTCCTGCCGGAATTGCCGGGTTCATTTTTGCAATGATCTCATGGTTGATATGATCAAACGACACCCTGCTTCCATTGATCAGTATGGAATCAATATTCATATCTGAGCTTAACCCTATGCAGAAGGAGGTTAGCGGGTCCATGGCAACCCTGCCGACAATCTCTGCATAACCCTGAATAAACGTGGTGTCAAATTCGGTGACGAGGTCAAGTTTGGTGAAGGTGATGTCATATTGGTCCATCAATGGATTGTGGGCTGAAGAGGTTCTGATATGAGCGCTATTAATACCAGAACAGAATTCGTCACACTTTTCATGAAGCGGGTTTGTAAGCAATACTGACTGTCCAAATGCTCCATTTATGGATATGAGCAGAACAGTTATCAGACAGATGTTTATCTTCATTACTTTTTGTGTAACAATGAGTTTACCAATAAAAATAGATAGATGTGAACAGGAATCCAAGGTATTCCAAAGAAAGATGCTCTGTCAAGTTGTCAAATCTTGAAAACCAATGTTCCTAACATTTTCACTATTTTAGTAGGATGAATGATTTCGGATGGCTCTCCATTCTGCCCCCCCTTCTTGCAATTATCCTGGCTCTGAAAACCAGGCAGGTCTATATCTCTTTGGTAGTTGGGATCTGGCTGGGATGGCTGATCATCAGTGACTGGAATGTGTTGGAGGGCACAATCGCCACCCTGGAAGGATTTGTGGATGTCTTTAAAAGTCCGGGCAATACCAGAACCATCATGTTCAGTGCCCTGGTGGGGGCTTTGTTGATTTTTATCCAGTATTCCGGGGGTGTGAAGGGATTTCTTCTGGGAATTGATAAACTGCTGCACCGGATCGAGAAAAGGAGTAGCGGGAAGAGCCGCGTAACAGTGGAGCTATTAGCTCTGGCCACAGGAGTCCTGTTATTTATTGAGACAAGCATCAGCTCGTTGACAGTGGGCACCCTCTATCGTCCGGTATTTGACAGGTTGAAGGTTCCAAGGGAGAAACTGGCTTATATTGCCGATTCAAGCTCGGCACCCAGTTCCATACTGATCCCCTTCAACGCCTGGGGTGCATTCATTATGGGGTTGTTGTTAACACAAGGTATTGAGTCTCCTTTCAGGACTCTGGTATCTGCCATGGTATACAACTTCTATCCCATGATCACAATTTTGATGGTTTTCCTGGTGATTATTACCCGGAAAGATTTTGGTCCCATGGCAAAAGCTGAGAAAAGAACCAGGGATACCGGGAAACTGATCAATGACAATGCCAGACCCATGGTCTCTGATGAGATTACCTCCTGTACAATGAAAGAGGGTGTGAAACCCAGGGCCGTAAATATGATTGTTCCACTGCTGACAATGATTATCATGATGATCGTCAGTCTTGTCTATACCGGTTGGGATCAGGTGGAGAACCCAACTTCTCTGATGAACCATGTTACCAGGGCCATGGGTCGTGGGTCGGGTTCCTCTGCGGTTCTCTACGCCGTTACAAGTTCAATCCTGGTGGCCATGGTGCTCTACCGGGCCCAACGCATTATGAAGGTGCGTGAAATGGTGAAGTATACGCTGAAGGGAATCAGTGAACTTATGCCACTGGCGCTGTTGATGATGCTGGCATTTTCCATCAGCCATGTATGTAACAGTCTGGGGACAGGGATCTATGTGGCCTCCATCACCGAAGGCTGGCTGTCACCTGCTTTGTTGCCAATGATTGTATTTATCCTTTCAGCCTTCATTGCTTTTTCAACAGGAACCTCCTGGGGCACATTTGCCATCATGATATCCATTGCCATACCCCTGGCTCAGATGCACGATTCGAATATCTACCTGATCGTTGCGGCTACCATGGGGGGAGGGGTCTTTGGCGACCACTGTTCACCTATTTCAGATACCACCATTATCTCCTCCATGGCATCGGCTTCGGACCATATTGACCATGTGAGGACACAGCTTCCCTATGCACTGATCACCGGTTTTGTGACAGCGCTCCTCTATCTGCTCCTGGGATTTGCTATTGGATAACCTCCGGGATACTCTCTATGAGCCCTTTCACCAGTGTGTCCATTTGCGCGCTTGTGTGGGAGGAGGAGACCACAATCCTCAGGATCCCCTCTTTTCCTGTTCCGCGATAGGTGGTATATTGTATAAAGATTCCCTTTTCCAACAGTGATCTGTGAATGGCTTTCATGGCCTTTGCATCTCCTGTGGCAAACGCGATGATGGGAATTTCATCGTTGCCCGATGGGAAAAGTGCTGAACCCGTCTCCGCAGTTTGGTCCCATATGAGACCTGACCTTAAACCGGTTTTAAATGCGGCTTTAAGAGCATTCTTCAGATATCTGGCATTCTCCCACAATTTATCTCTCATCTCTGGTTGTTCCCGCACAAGTTCCAGCCCTTTTACGCCTGCAGCAACTGCAGCATTCATGGGTGAATTTGATCCGGTCATCACACTTCCGGTTCTGACCCGACCAATAAATTCGGTGCTTCCCGGAATGATTCCCCCATAAGCCCCAAATGCCTTGGAGAGGGTAGCTCCCATAAAAAGTTTACCCGAGCTCAGTTCCAGATGTTCGCAGGTTCCTCTTCCGTTCCTGCCCAGGATCCCAACGCCATGTGAATCATCAATCCACACCACTCCGTTGTACTTTTCTGCCAGCTCAAGATAGGGGCCAACCGGGGCCAACCTGCCCAGGGTTGGAAACAATCCATCACTTGCGATCAGGGGTTTCAGCTCCTGTTTCAGATGCTGGTCCAGTTTCTTCTGCAAATCTTCAATACTCCCGTGGCGAAACTGCACCACACGCTTCCCGGATATTTCCGCTCCCTCAATATTGCTGTAGTGGGAGCTTTCATCAATAAAGATCAAATCATACAGATCCTGGTCGGCCAATGCCTTGAATCCGGCTAGATTGCTTAAATATCCTGAGGGAAGGTATACAGCATCCTCTGTGCCAAAGAATTCTGCAATCTTTCCCTCAAGTTCCATGATCTGAGGAGTAGTACCTGTCATCATCCTGGAGGTAGCACTCCCTATGCCGAATTTCATTGTTGCATCATTGGCTGCCTTCAAGAGCTCTTGGTGCGAATGGAGTTGAAAATAACTGGTGCCGGCAAAATAGAGGTATTGTTTACCACTAAGGGTAACCTCTGTTCCGGTCATGTGCTCCAGGATGAATTGTGTGGGATCGGACTTCATGGATGATGGTTTCAGGTCATGATATGGTCACTGATTCCATTGAATCCAGGTAGGCCTGGTCGAAACCTGCACCAATACCAGGTTCATCTCCCACTTCCCATTTTCCGCTTCCACGGTATTCTATGCCTCCGGTGACCGGGTCCGCATCAAGCATCAGAGAAGAGTCCATGTCATAATGTACAATGGCATCCCTGGCCAGTACCAGGTGCATCAGGGCAGTAAGGGCATAGCGCGATTCAGACATGCAACCCACCTGGCACTTGATCCCTGCAGATTCGGCGATGGCTACGATTTTGAGGGCATTGTTGATCCCTCCTGATTTTGAGAACTTGATATTGAAATAGTCGCAAGCTCCCATGGTGGCCAGACGAAAGGCATCATGGTGATCAAACAGCGATTCATCGGCCATGATGGGGATGGGACTATTCTCCCTTACTTTAACCAGTTCCCGGTTGTTCCAGTGGGGGATGGGTTCCTCACAGTGCTCAATGCCATAAGGTTCAAGGGCTTTCAGTGTTTGGATGGCAGTGATGGTGTCCCATCCCTGGTTTGCATCGATTCGCAAAGGATAATCCAACCCGATGCTGTCGCGGATCGCTTTGATCCTGGCCACATCCTCTTTCAGGGTGGTCCCCAACTTCACTTTAATGGCCGGGAATCCGGCTTTTGTGAACTCCAGTGCATCGCTGGCCATCTTCTCAGGGCTTCCGATACCGATGGTCATATCGGTAAAGATTTCCCGGTTATTGCTGCCCCCCAGAAGTTTGTACAGGGGAAGGTTGGCCCTTTGAGCAAGCAGATCGTAAAGCGCCATATCAAAGGCACTTTTCATGGTATAATTGCCCTTCACAGCCCGGTCAATTTCCAACAGCCGATCCTCAATGGCAAAGGGATCCTTGCCGATCATTAATTTGCCAACCTGTTTCGCCAGCTCAAAAACCGTCTCCTGGGTTTCTCCCACAATAAAAACAAAGGGTGCGCATTCACCGGTGCCGGTAAGCCCGGAGCTGGTGTGTATCCTGACCACCACATTGGTTGCCTCGGAAATCACCCCCAGAGAGATAACAAACGGCTCTTTATAGGGAATATTGAGTTTAATGATTTCAACTTTTGTGATGACCGTCTTTTGCATAATTAGAATTTGTAGTTAATCAATTGGGTGTGAAAATATTAAGAGTATCTTCCCATTGTGGTGAATAACCCTCATAAATATAATCATTCGACCATGAAGTTTTTATGGCAGCTAACATTATTTTAGAAATCCAGGCAGGAGCCAGTTTGGCATCATTAATAACCTGAGCGACAAGTCAGGCTGCAAAACAGGGAAAGTATAAAGGCAGCACCAGTCCTTGGGGACGTAACTATGACCTCTCCCCGGATGGTAAACAGTTTCTGATGATCAAAGAGGAGAATGCAGATGTTGTACAGTTCAGTCATTACACATTGAACGGACATTAATGCTTCATTTGCTCTACCAGCCCCCAGGGTTGGCACATGCAATATTGTATCTTATTACAAATAAAATATATATAATATGTAATGGAATACAAAATAAAATGACTATATTTGTATGTTAATACAATATATCACAACAATGCAGGATATTTTTAACTACAGTAATTCATTAATACAAAAAGTCAGCCTTGATTTTAAAAGGTACTTATTCCAGGAGATAAACTGGAATTCAAGATTAATTGAGATACTGGGAAGCAGGGGTGTCGGGAAAACAACATTGATGCTTCAAAAAGCGAAAATTCTAAATTCCGAGAAACCAAATCAGGCGGTTTATCTTTCTCTCGACGATAAACTGATGTATAGAAATTCCATTGTTGACATCGCTGAAGAGCTTCTGAAATATGGGGTTCAATATCTGTTTTTGGACGAAGTACACAAATACCCGCCAAAACTTAAAGGATATGACTGGTCTGCTGAGATAAAAAATTCTTACGACAGGTTTTCCGGGTTACATATTGTTTATTCCGGTTCGTCTGTATTGAAAATATATAAAGGACAGGGTGACCTTAGTCGTCGAAAAAGTTCATATCGACTTGCCGGACTCTCACTCCGTGAATATTTAAAACTAAACGGAATATTAAGCTTTGCAAGTTTTCGATTAAACGATCTAATTACAAAGCATCAGGATATATCCGCTGAAATTACAAACGAAATAAAGATAATCCCACATTTTAAAGAGTATCTGAAAACAGGATATTTCCCGTTTTACAACGAAGATTCATCATCATATTATAGCAGGTTGAACAGCATCTTAAATGTAATTATCGAAACTGATATCCCTGCTGTTTCTGACATTTCATTTGAAACTTCACTTAAATTGAAAAAGCTATTAGCCGCTATTGCTTCGACTGTTCCATTTGTACCCAACTTGTTAAGGCTGAGAAAAGAATTGTTTATTGCAGACCAGCGGACGTTGTTAAAATACCTTGATTTTCTTGAAAAAGCGGAGGTAGTAAGCACGCTTTCGCAAAAAGCAAAAGGAAGTAAAATATTGCAAAAGCCGGATAAAATCTACCTTGGTAATACAAATTATTTCTATGGACTGAATATGACGGGTGAAGAATTAGGTACGATAAGGGAGGTTTTTTTTGAATCCCAGTTAAATGTTGCTCACCAGTTAAGATTACCTCAGAACGGGGACTTTATAGTGGATGATAAATATATTTTTGAAATTGGCGGCAAGAATAAAACATCCAAACAAATTAGAGATTTAAAGAATGCATATCTTGTATTAGATGATATCGAAAATGGTATATTTAGTCAGATTCCACTTTGGATGTTTGGTTTTATATATTAGAAACTGGCCAGTAATTATGGCCCTTGCGACAGATTTTCGTTATAGTTCATTCAGGATTTTTTTAAATTCGTCATAGAGGAGGGGTGCCGTTTCGGGGCCTATGGAGTTTTCTTCCCCATAGGGGGCATCGTCTCTTGAATAGGTGTAGGGTGGTTCCTCATCCCACTGACTCTTGGGAAGGATGTACCCTATTTCGTCGTTTGATAGTCCAATGATAAACCGGTATTCTCCGGGCATCAGTCCACGCAGTGGTGGCTTCTCAATGGGATCCATTTCATAATCCTGTCCTTGGGGTGCCTCAACGCCACCATTAACGATTTCAGGATAGATCTCTCCCGGGACACTTAAAAAGCTGGCCGGCCCTACCGTGAATGCAGCAATCTCTGACCGGACTTTGAACCAGCCTGTCATTCCAAAATCAAGAATCCCGAGCATGGCGGCCAAGCGGAAAGTCAGATTTTCCAGAGGCAGTTCAATGGTTTTTGCCCTGACCGACATACTGGCTTTTTCGATCAGGGTGTCAGGATTCTCCATTGCGTTGAGGGCAAGCATGGCCAGCCGTTGTCCCTGGGCCTTTGCTTTGTCAAAGGAAGCTTCGGTGTAGGTGGTATCCAAAAAAGGATCGTCCAGGGGCATGCTGGCACGTGTGGTCATCAATCCACCAATGGCACCATTAATATAGACAGCGATTCCTCCAACTCCTGGTTTGATAAGAGTATCTCCGTCATACACTCCATTTTCGAGGCATTCCCGGAGATAATGAGGAAAATCGGAACTTATGTAGAGGTTATCTGACCAGAGTGTTTCCGGATGGTTTGCCCATGCAACTAGTGTACCCAGGGTAGCATCTGTTTCGGCATCGATGGCCTGTATCATCCTTAGCCCCGGGTCGAAAACAATGGGATCACGGGTATCCATGACAAGATCTGAGGCACCGGTCATATCCTGTGAGATCTGTAATCTTGCAGGCCGTAAATTGCCGGCAGCCTGGGAGACAGCTTCAACCACCTGGCTTTTAATATATTGCATATGGTTCTTATTCACACCACTCTTTAGAGGACTTTCTCCCCAGATACCGATAAGATCATTGCTTTCATGGGTGTGGGTACTGGAGATGATGGCATAATCTATCCCTGCCTGCTCGGGGATCTGTTTCCGGATATCCACCACATCGTCGTGCCGGAAGCCAATGGCATCCAGCGAAACCAGGGCCAGTCGGGTTTGGCCATCATCAAAAACAACTACCCGTGCCCATACATCATCATGCACCCCGTTTGCTGCCCGCTGATTGCTAAATCCGGCAATCCAGTATGCATCAAATTTTCCATTGTTATTGTTGTCATTATAGGTATCACCCTCCTTCTCACGAAACTTGGCATCGCCATTACTATCATTCCAGGTATCTACAATCTCCGGGGTGATGGGCAGTGCAGCAAATCCAACCTTGATGGTACGGGGTGTATCAACTCCTTTGAGGTTCAAATCCACTTCATAACCGGAATGACGATCCCTCAAATTCCAGAATATCCACATTGCTGAAAGAAGAACTATTCCTATTACAATAGCTCCGATTCTTGATAACCACTTCTTCATTTTTATAATCCTGATAATTTGTTCAAAGATACAGCTTTGATATGAGTGTTGCATCTCTTAATTTTATGAT
>JBDLIX010000053.1:0-33287 GCA_039714655.1 Bacteroidota bacterium | reverse complement strand
GGTGTCTTTATACTCCCAAGTTAGGAAGAATTGTGCATGTGTGAAAGGAATAGGGGAGTGGGGTTATTGATTTGAATGTGGTAGTATTGTGCACTTTTAAATGGGAGAGAGGGAGTTATAAGCCAAGATTGTCCAGCGGATTTTTAATTTTCATAAGTGCATGTGAGGCGACTCGGGTGTAGACTTCGGTGGTCTTTGTACTTGCATGCCCTAAAAGTTCCTGTATGTATCTGAGGTTGGTGCCCTGTTCTAAAAGGTGGGTGGCAAAACTGTGGCGAAGGCTATGTGGTGTGACATGCTTCCTGATATGAGCCCTTTTAACGGCTTCTCGAAATATCTTTTCTACACTTGTTGCGCTGTATTGACCACCTTTCTGGCCTTCAAAAAGCCATTTTTCCGGATAATATTCTATATAGTATTTTCGCAGTTCGATTACGAGCTTTTCAGAAAGGAGTGTAAATCGATCTTTTTTTCCTTTAGCTCCACATATTTTGATAAGCATCCGCTGAGAATCTATATCTGATACTTTCAGGTTAATCAATTCACTTCTGCGCAGTCCTCCTGAATAGATTGTCATTAAGATGCATTTATGTTTCTGGTTTTTTGTAAGGCGAAATATTTTGTCCACCTCCTCGAGTGTCAGAATGGTTGGCAAGGTTGATTCTTTCCGGGGCCGGCTAAGCTGAAAATATTCCTGTTTTCTGCCCAGGACCTTCTCATAATAGAATTTAATGGTACTCTGGCTATACCTTCTCCTCAGAAGCAGCTCTAAGTATCCCTCAGGTAATCTGGCAGGTTTGCTTTGCATGAAACATGATTTAGAAATTAATGTCGTATTGTAGTTTATGTGTCAAAGGTTCAGGTTATAGCCTCAGAATGGAGGAAATCCTTAATAAAAGATCATATCTATCTGTTTTTGGATTCGGGGAAGAGAGGTAGATTTATTTATCTTACAAAAACCAATTATCTTTACACCTTCAAATTGAGGATATAGATGAGCGAGAATAGGGAGCAAATATTTGAGAATGAGGAGTTTCAGGTACTGTTGAGAAAATATGAGGATATGAGGACCGGGTCCCAGTCCATCTTTTTCGATGTGGAAGAGTTTGAGCAGATCATTGATTATTACCTGGATGATTTTCAATATGATGAGGCGAAAGAGGCTGCACATCTGGGTAAGCAGCAGCATCCAGCCTCTGTGGAGATCAAATACAAGTTTATTCATATTAATATAGAACAGGGGCAACCTAAAAAAGCATTATCGTTGCTGGAAGAAATTCCGGTTTGGGAAGAGAACAATCCAGAGCGCTTTTTCCTGAAAGGAACTGCATTGTGCCTCTTAAATCGATTGAAAGAAGCTGAGGCTCAGTTTGACCGGGGGTTGGAAATTTCCAGTGAAGAGACTTTTGATGCCCTGATAAATATTTCAATTGCCTTTGAAAATGTAAGGCATTTTGAGCTGGCCATAAAGTATTTGATTCAGGCTTTCCGACAGCAGACCAATAATCTTTCTGTGCTGTATGACCTTGGTTATTTTTATGACCGCTTGCATCGATTTGATGAGAGTCTGAAGTATTACCAGCAGTATCTGGACCTTGACCCATACTCCGATAATGTATGGTACAACATTGGGATCGTTTACCATAAGCTGGAGAAATTTGAGAAGGCTGTGGAAGCATACGAGTTTTCAATTGCTATCAATCCGGATTATGCCTCAGCCTATTTCAACAAAGCAAGTGTATGGGTGAATGCCGGGAAATTTGACAAAGCCATTCATACGTATAAGGAATTCCTGGAGGTTGAGCCGGAAAGTACTCAGGCATACTGCTATATGGGAGATTGTTTCGACCAGATGAATCAACTGGATGATGCGCTGGCATCATTTAAGAAAGTGATTGAACTGGATAATACTGATTCGGAAGGATGGTTTGGAGCCGGAATGTTGTATCATCGTACTGGCATGTATCAGGAAGCCATTACCTATATTTTAAAGGCCATTGAATTTGACAATAACAATCTGGATTACTGGATCAACCTTGGTTATGCTAATGAGGATGCAGGACTTATTGATGAAGCCATCAAGTGTTATGGGTATGTAACGAAGGTTGCCAAGGATGATATGGATGGCTGGATGTCACTTACTTCTCTGTTGATGAAGGAGGGATACTATGAGAAGGCATTGGGTTTTCTTCGTGAAGCCTTTGTTCATTTCCCTCAAGAAGCAGGAGTTAAGATCAAAATGGCTGTCTGTAACCTGAAGCTTGATGAGAAGGATTTAGCGAAGAAGTTTTTAAAAGAAGCACTTGAAGCAAATGGCTCATTGGTTTCTGAATTTGATTATTTTTTTTCCGAAGGGAGCCGTGACGATGATATTGAACGCCTTATCCAAGCCAATAAATAATATTTTCCAATATGAATTATACAATCAATCACATTCCTGAAAGAACTTCAGCAGAAAGAGATTATGGCCTTACCATGATGATGGATAAAGGTTTGAGCCTGAAGGAAGCTGAACATTTTATTCAATCCAGTGCACCCTTTACTGATCTGGTTAAATTCGGATTTGGCACGGCTCTTATAACCCGGGATTTGAAAGAAAAGGTTGAGCTGTATAAGTCGGCCGGGCTTAAGCCTTATTTCGGGGGAACGCTATTCGAATTGTTTTTTGTACGTGATCAGTTCGACGATTTCAGGCGATTTGTGGACGAATCGGGAGTGAGTAATTTGGAAGTGTCGGACGGAACCATTAAAATGGATCACGAGGAGAAGTTGGAGTGCATCCGGATACTGGCAAAAGATTACCAGGTGCTTTCTGAGATCGGAAGCAAGGTGAAAGGCGTGGAGCTTCCTAATGATGTTTGGGTATCATATATGAAAACCGAACTTGAAGCAGGAGCCTGGAAGGTGATTGCAGAGGCCCGGGAAAGTGGAACCATTGGCATTTACGATTCAGAGGGGAAGGCAAACCGCGAATTGATCGATGATATCATGAAGGAGATCTCGGTGAATGATGTTTTGTGGGAAGCCCCCAACAAGGCACAACAAACCATGTTTATTAAACTGCTCGGGGCCAATGTCAATCTCGGAAACATTGCTCCAAATGAAGTTGTTTCGCTGGAAGCACTGCGATGTGGTTTGAGAGGGGATACTTTCTTTGATGTCCTTCCGGAAGAGTTACAATCAAGAAAACAGTAGCATTTTGAAAAACAGTATCAGCAAGAAACTGCTTCTGGCCCTCCGGGGAATGGGTATGGGAGCCGCAGACGTGGTGCCTGGTGTATCGGGCGGGACCATCGCCTTTATTACCGGGATATACGAGGAGTTGGTCTACTCCCTGAAGAGCATCAACCTTATGGCCCTTAGCCTATTCTTTACAGGTCGGTGGAGATCATTCTGGAAGCAGATCAATGGGAATTTCCTGCTGGCTGTTTTTGCAGGTGTATTTATTTCCGTGCTTTCACTGGCAAAAGTGTTAGAGTATTTATTGGAACACCAACCTACTTTAATATGGTCCTTCTTCTTTGGTTTGATCCTGGCTTCCTCCTATGTGGTTTCCAGAAAGATTGACAAATGGGAGTACCCAAAAATAGTGGCGCTTGTTGGCGGTATTGGTGTTGCCTTTTATATTACCAGTGTTACACCCACCACCACAACAGATGCTTTCTGGTTTATAATCCTGGCAGGCGCACTGGCCAGTTGCGCCATGATATTACCAGGAATTTCCGGGAGTTTTATTCTGCTTTTGTTGGGAAAGTATTCATTTGCACTTCATGCAGTCAATGAACGAATTGTGGTGGACCTGCTATTGCTTGGATCTGGTGCTGTGGTAGGGATTGTATTGTTTGCCAACCTGCTTTCATGGCTCCTGAAAAAGCATCATGATATTACCATTGCGGTACTTGTTGGCTTTATGATAGGCTCTTTGAACAAGATTTGGCCCTGGAAAGAAACTCTGAAAACAATCATGGTGGAAGGAGAGATTAAACCTCTGGTAGAAAAGAATATTCTACCGTCCCTGAGCGATTCATCGGATCGGTTTTGGATGGCCTTGTTGATGGTTGCCATTGGCATCGCACTGATACTCTTAATCGAACTGATTCTTACTAAAAAACCAGCAGAAAGTTCCTGAGTTTGAACTTTCAACTTTCGACTTTCTACTTTTGACTTTTAACTTTCTACTTTTGACTTTATAGACTTTATGGACTTTCGACTTTACGGACTTATTGGAAAGCCTTTAGGCCACAGTTTTTCAGTTTCATACTTCTCAAACAAGTTTTCTGAAGAGGGGATAAATGCCGGGTACAGGAACTTTCCTTTGGAAGAAATATCAGACTTTGAGCTACTTGTGAAGGAGCAGTCCAATTTGAGCGGACTTAATGTTACTGTTCCATACAAGCAAAAGATCATACCTTATCTTGATGCACTCGCCGAGACTGCCCGCAGCATCCAGGCTGTGAATACCATTTGCTTCTGTCGAAAAAAAGGCATTCATGCACTTGTCGGGCATAATACGGATGTGATTGGTTTTGAGCGATCATTAAAAGAACATTTGAATAAGCAACATACATCGGCCCTGGTACTGGGAACCGGAGGATCATCCAAAGCGGTGATATTCGTTTTGGAAAAGCTTGGAATTCCATATCACATTGTGAGCCGTAGTGAAGGAGAAAATCGAGTCACATATGCACAATTGGAGAATGATTTGGTTGCGGCAAGTCCGCTGATTATCAATACCACACCCCTGGGAATGCATCCCGAATTAAGCACATACCCCGACATTCCATATGATGCCATTACTCCAGGACATCTTCTTTTTGATCTTGTGTACAACCCGGAAAAAACCAAATTTCTCTCTTTGGGAGAAGAGAAGGGGGCCACCATAGTCAATGGATACGATATGCTGGTATACCAGGCAGAGGGATCATGGGAGATATGGAATAAAGGGGAATAGCAGTGAGGAGACTCACTAATCAGTGGTTAGTACATACTAGGTTAATGAATTAATATGGTGAATACAAGTACAAAGGAGTTCTCAATCTCTTCCTATGACCTTGATCCAAAGGGACAGGCAAAGCTTACCACCCTGGCCAATTTCTTACAGGAAATGGCCTATTATCATGCAGGTCAGCTGGGTTTTGGCTATGATGATATGAATGAAAGGCAAACCATGTGGGTGCTGTCTCGCATGAGAATTCGGATAAATCATTATCCTGTCTGGAATGACCGGGTGAGGGTGGAAACATGGCACAAGGGAATGGAGCGGCTTTTTGGTCTGAGAGACTTCAGGGTCAGTGATAATTCAGGTGGTATACTGGGGGTTGCCAGCACTGCATGGTTGATTCTGGATAACCAGACAAGAAGGCCCGTCAGATCTACAGAGGAAGTACTGCATCTTGGCAGAAATGATGAATCGGTATTTGAGGAGAAGCTTGAAAAGATTCGGCTCCCTGATGAAATGGAAGCGCTTAACCATCGAAAGGTCCTGTTCTCCGATCTGGATATCATTGGACATGTGAACAATGTTAAGTACATGGAATGGTGCATAGATGCTGCCACAACTGAATTAAACACTGATCGTGAGATCAGGGAAATAGAGATCAATTTCATGCATGAGGCGCTCTTGGGAGATGAGATTATAATCAGTGGAGTTGAAGAATCCGGAATGAACATGGTGAATGAATCCTTTTTCGTTGCCACAAGGGAAGGAGATAGACAAGAGATATTCAGGGCCTGCTTGCGTTGGGATTAAAAACAACTCTTTAGAAAGCTTTGTAACCGATATCCACCAGGAAGAGGCCATTTGCCGGGGCTGATTGCCCTGCCTGACTTCGCTCCTTAGCTTCCACGATCCTTAGGAATCCATCACTGTCCAGTTTTCCCTGTCCCACATCAAGAAGGGTGCCTACCAGTGATCTTACCATGTTGCGCAGGAACCTGTCCGCCTTAATCTCAAAAAGATAACCCTTCTCAACACTTTTCCATTCAGCATGCATCACGCTGCAATTGTTATTCTTAACATCGGTGTGAAGCTTACTAAAGCTTGTAAAATCAGTCGATTTCATGATAATATCACAACACCTGTTAATTTCATCAGTATCAAGGGCCCCATATACAAAATGGGCATAGTTTCTGGTGAAAAGCGGCTTCGTGGTACTAATATGGTAGTGATAGGTCCGGTAAATGGCAGAAAAGCGGGCGTGTACTTCATCGGGCACCGCTTCTATTTTGTACACCACGATATCGGGAGGCAGAAAACGGTTCAATTTGAAAACAAATTGCTCTCTCTTGATCTTCAGCGATGAAGAGGTGTCAAAATGTGCAACAAAAAAGGAGGCGTGTACGCCCGTATCCGTACGTCCTGCCCCGGTTACAGAAATATTCTCTCTCAACATCGTTGTCAACGCATGCTCAATGATCTGCTGGACCGTTTTCCCGTTTGGTTGGACCTGCCAACCGTGGTAGTCTGTGCCGTCATAAGCCATATGGATAAAATACCTGGGCATGAAGCTGCAATAATTGCACAAAATTACCTTTTTCTTAACATTTTTTAACCCATAACCTCTTTCTTATGCTCTTTTTCAGTCCTATTTTTGTGGACTCTTTTAAAGAGAGTACTTAATAAGATGATTTTTAACTAAAAGAATCCATATATGAGTCAGGACGTAAACATCAAAGAGCTCAACGAAAGGATAAAAAAGGAGAGCGAGTTTGTGGACCTGATCACCCTGGAGATCCAGAAGGTGATCGTAGGACAGAAAAATCTGGTTGAAAGGCTCCTTATTGGCATGTTGTCAGACGGACATATTTTACTGGAAGGTGTACCCGGACTAGCCAAAACACTGGCCATTACAACCCTTTCACAAACCATTGATGCTAATTTCAGCAGGATACAGTTTACACCCGATCTGCTTCCGGCTGACCTGTTGGGGACAATGATCTACAGCCAGAAGAGGGAAGAGTTTATCGTGAAAAAGGGACCTATTTTTGCAAATTTAATCCTGGCAGATGAGATTAACCGTTCACCAGCCAAAGTTCAGAGTGCGCTGTTGGAGGCGATGCAGGAAAAACAGGTAACCATTGGTGAAGAAACATATAATCTGGAGCGTCCTTTCCTTGTTCTGGCTACGCAGAACCCCATTGAACAGGAGGGAACCTATCCTTTGCCTGAGGCTCAGGTAGACCGTTTTATGATGAAGGTGGTAGTGACCTATCCCAGCAGGGAAGAGGAGAAACTTATCGTAAGAGAGAACCTTTCCAAAGAGTTTCCCAGTGCCAACCGCATTCTGAAACCTGCAGATATTATGAATGCCAGGGAGGTGGTGAAAGATGTCTATCTTGACGAGAAGATCGAGAACTATATTCTAGATATTGTATTTGCTACCCGGAATCCCGAGCAGGCCGGATTGGCACAGTTTGTGCCCCTTATTCAATATGGAGGATCGCCTCGAGCCAGCATTAACCTGGCCAGAGCAGCAAAAGCCTTTGCTTTTATTAAGCGAAGGGGCTACGTGGTTCCCGAAGATGTCAGGGCCATATGCCATGATGTAATGAGGCACCGGATAGGATTAACCTACGAAGCGGAAGCTGAAAATATCACTACGGAGAGCATAATTTCTGAAATACTGAATAATGTGGAAGTGCCATAGAAACAGAAGAGGTTTATATTGTTGATAGTACCTGGAATATATGAGATTAAACGTGATCATACCGGTAATTTTGCTTAGCGTCTGCACCTTAATGCAAGCGCAGTCAATGATCGGAATGACCAAGTTGGAGATTGAGAAAAAGGTAAAGCGGGAGCACAAAGAATTCAGAAAGGACAATATGGTTGTGAAACAAAGGTTCAACTATTTGAAATATGTCAATGGCATGAGGACCAGGACCTGGATCCTTCATTTTACCGACGACGATATCTGTAAGACCTCCAAACTAGTGTGTGACTATTCTGAATTTGACGAAGTGGTGGGAGAACTGACTTTCAAATATCAGAAGGTGGGAGACTCACAATGGGAATACATTCAGGATGGAGATACATTTCAGGTGAATCTTACAAAACAGGAGTGGTATTTTACACTACGCGAAACCAGGAAAGAGTAGAGCGAGCAACCATAGTTGAATTACAGGCAGTGGAAACAAAGGAACTCTTAAAGAAAGTACGTAAGATTGAGATAAAGACCCGGGGTCTGACCAGACAGATCTTTGCCGGAGAATATCATAGTGCCTTCAAGGGTAGGGGAATGACCTTTTCCGAGGTGCGGGAGTACCAGTATGGTGATGATATCCGTACCATCGATTGGAATGTAACCGCTCGTTTCAACCATCCCTATGTAAAGGTGTTTGAGGAGGAACGGGAACTAACCGTGATGTTGCTTATCGATCTGAGCGCATCAGGTGATTTCGGAACTCAAGAGCAGCTGAAGCGCAATCTTATCACTGAGATTTCAGCGCTGCTCTCCTTTTCAGCCATTGAAAACAATGATAAGATTGGTGTGATCATGTTTAGTGATCGCATTGAAAAATTTATTCCTCCTCAGAAGGGCCGTAAACACATACTCAGGATTATTAGGGAATTATTGGAATTTCAGCCTCAGAGCAAGGGTACAGATATATCTGAGAGTCTTCGATTTCTTACCAATGCCATCAAGAAGCGCTGTACTGCATTTTTGATCTCTGATTTCAGGGACAAAGGCTACTCAAAATCCTTGCAGGTGGCCAATAACAAGCACGATGTTGCAGCACTTCATATTTATGACCGTCGGGAAACTTCCATACCATCAGTGGGACTTATAAGGGTACTTGATGCGGAATCGGGCAGAGAAAGATGGATCGACACCTCAAGGAGCCGGGTCCGGGAGAGCTATGCCATGAAATGGGAAAGCCATGTGGAAATGATGAATGAGATATTCTCCAGGGCTGGGGTCGACAGTGTCTCATTACGCACAGGAGAGGATTATGTGAAACCTTTAATGTGGTTGTTTAAGAAAAGATAATATGAAGTCCCTTCAAATTGCTGTGATATCATCTCTTTTATACCTGGTGTTTCCCTATGCCAGTGCACAGCTTATCAGTGTGAAATCACAAATGGCAAGTGATTCCATGATGATTGGGGACCAGGTGGTCTTTACCATTCATGTGGAAGCGTTGGAAAACGTTAGCTTCCAGTTTCCCAACGTAACAGATACACTTAGCAAGGATATTGAAGTACTTTTTCCCATTTCGTCCGATACGATGGTCATTGAGGGAAGAAAAGCGGTGGATCAGAGCTACATGATCACAAGTTTTGAAGCGGGAATTCAACTGGTCCCTCCACAACCGGTAATCTATTCTACAGGTGACATCATCGATACTGCAATGAGTATGCCTCTTCTGATACGGGTTTTTGAGCCTGTTGTAGATACTACCCAACAGATCAAACCCATCAAACCACCCATGAATACACCCCTGACTTTCAAGGAGGTTTTGCCCTGGCTGGCTGTGGCAATGGGCGGATGGATGGTTGTAACATTGATATTTGCCCTGGTGTGGATGTACCGCCAACGCCAGAAGGATCCGGAGATATTCTCACTAAAACCTCAGGAACCGGCCCATGTGATTGCTTTCAGGGAGCTTGACAGGTTAAAGGAGGAGAAGATATGGGAAAAGGGAAGAGTCAAACACTACTATACCAGGCTTACAAAAATTTTCAGGCGCTATATCGAAAGTCAGTATGGGATACCTGCCATGGAGCGGACTACCGAGGAGATCCTCCATGCGTTTCGAAAATCCAATACAGAAGATGATTTACTCGATGAAATGTTGAAGGAGTTGCTGGAGCTTGCAGATCTGGTTAAGTTTGCCAAGGAGGACCCATTGCCGGTGGAGAATCAGACCAACCTGAACAATGCATACCTCTTTGTACAGAAGAGCTATCCATTGTTCTTCAAAGAGGATCCGGGACAAAAAGAGGAGGAACCAGGTGATGAGTAATATTGAATTTGCATATCCGGCTTTCTTCTATGCCCTGATCTTGATACCACTGATGGCAGCCTGGTACCTCTGGAAGGGAAAGCGGGGCACTGCATCTGTGAAGCTGTCTGGATTTGAGAATCTTGATGAGCGAATTGGCTCCTCCAGAATATGGTTCAGACATCTGTTGTTTCTATTGAGGATGCTGGTGGTTGGACTGCTCATCGTGACACTGGCCCGTCCACAGTCCTCCAATCGCTGGGAACAGGTCACTACCGAGGGAATCGACATTGTGATGTGCATGGATGTATCTGGAAGTATGCGGGCCATGGACTTCAGACCAAATCGGCTTGAAGCTTCAAAGAATGTGGGGATTGAATTTGTCAATGCAAGACAGGACGACCGGTTCGGACTGGTTGTTTTTGCTGGTGAAAGCTTTACCCAGTGTCCCATGACCACCGATAGGGCAGTGGTTATAAACTTTCTGAAAGAGATTGATTTCGGAGTCATCGAAGATGGAACAGCCATTGGAATGGGCCTTGCAACTGCGGTAAATCGCGTCAAAGAGAGTAAAGCGAAAAGCAAGGTGATTATATTGCTGACCGATGGTGTGAACAACAGGGGTGATGTGGGACCGGTTACTGCGGCCGAAATTGCAGCAAGTTTTGGGATCAGGGTCTATACCATAGGTGTGGGATCGCAGGGGAATGCTCCCATACCCGTCCAGGATATGTTTGGAAGAATGGTCACCAGGAACATGCCTGTGGAAATTGATGAGGATGTGTTGAAGAAAATCGCCGAGACCACCGACGGGACCTATTTCCGTGCCACGAACAATAATAAATTAAGAGATATATATCAACAGATAGACGAACTGGAGAAAACCAGGATGGATGTGAAGCATTTTAGTAAAAAGAAAGAGGAGTATTTCCCATTTCTCCTGGCTGCCATGATATTACTGTTATTTGAGTTGCTGTTTAGATATACAATATTCAGAACCATACCTTAGGGAATGATACATTTTGCACATAAAGATATCCTCTGGTTTTTGCTGGCTGCAATTTTTCTGCTGGCCGGTTACCTCCTTTATTGGCGGTATCGAAAACGTTCACTTGCCAGATTAGGCGATAGCTGGCTCCTGGATACACTCATGCCCGATGCTTCCCGTACAGCTCATCATTGGAAATTTATTCTGCTCATCCTGGGTACCACACTTTTGATCATTGCGGCTTCAGGACCCAGGGTGGGAACCAAACTGGAGGAGGTTGAACAGAAGGGCCGGGAGATTATTATCGCACTTGATGTATCCAACAGCATGCTTGCTGAAGATATCAAACCATCCCGGCTGGAACGATCCAAACAGATGATCAACCGGATGGTTGACAGGATGACCAATGATAAGATCGGACTGATTGTATTTGCGGGAGATGCATATACCCAAATCCCTATCACAGATGACTATCCCAGTGTGAAGATGTTTCTTTCTGGTGCGGGCCCGGATATGGTGTCAAAGCAGGGGACTGCCATTGGTTCGGCCATTAAGTTGGCAGTCAGGTCATTTTCATCGGAAGGAGAGGCACTCTCTCCTGGAGAGCGTGTTCCAACTCAGGCAATCGTAGTGATTACTGATGGAGAGAATCATGAGGATGATGCAGTGGGGGAGGCCACAAAAGCTGTAGAAACCGGGATCAGGGTATATACAGTTGGATTGGGAGATTCCAATGGTGTACCTGTTCCACTCAGAGCGGGCAGTAGTTCAACCCGGCGGGACAGCGATGGACAGGTGGTAGTTAGTAAACTGAATGAAAAACTTTTGGTAGAAGTAGCTCGCGCAGGCAATGGGGCTTACATTGCCGGCGACCGGATCAACAGTTTAATCGATGAACTGGAACATTTGCAGAAGAGTGAACTTAAATCCCGTGTATTTGCCGAGTTTGCCGAACGATTCCAGTATTTCACTGGATTTGCTTTGCTCTTCCTGGTGGTGGAATTCTTTATCCGCTCCAGAAAGAACCCGTTATTGAAGCGATTTAACCTATTTAAAACCCAATGATGAAGCGGTTCATAATCATTTCTCTTCTTTTCCTGAGTGCAATGAATCTCTTTGCTCAAAATGAGAGAAAAGTCATCCGCCAGGGAGTGAAAGCTTACCAGGACGGGGATTTTAGTGAAGCAGAGGTACAATTTAGAAAAGCTGGGGATATCAACCATGAGTCTTTTGAAGCCAATTTTAATACAGGGGCTGCCCTGTATGGACAGGAGAAATTTGAAGAAACAGTCAAGCAATATGAATCCATTGTGGAGAATAGTTCTGATCCTGAAACACTGGCCCATGTCTGGCACAACATTGGGAACAGCATGTTGGAGGCACAACAATATGAATCCAGTATTGAAGCCTATAAGAATAGCCTCCGGCTTAATCCGTCTGACTCTGACACAAAGTATAACCTGGCCTATGCAAAGATGAAGCTGCAGGAGCAACAACAGCAGGATCAGCAGGACCAGGAACAAAACAAGGATCAGCAGGATCAGGAACAAAACAAGGATCAGCAGGATCAGGAGCAAAACAAGGATCAGCAGGACCAGGAGCAAAACAAGGATCAGCAGGACCAGGAACAAAACAAGGATCAGCAGGACCAGGAACAAAACAAGGATCAGCAGGATCAGGAACAAAACAAGGATCAGCAGGACCAGGAACAACAGCAGGCCAGACCGCAGGAAATTTCAAAGGAAGACGCCGAAAGAATGCTTAATGCCATTCAACAGCAGGAAAAGGATGTGAAGGAGAAGGTGGATAAGAAAAAAGCAGCAGCGGCCAAGGTGAAAACAGAAAAGGATTGGTAATTTCGAAGCATGAATTATAAGTCACTGGTATCGGTTACCGTATTTTTGCTATTCAGCGCTCTGCTGAACGCACAAAATACCGCTTTCAAAGCATCAGCACCAGCAGTGGTGAAGAGTGGTGAGCAATTCCAGTATGTGATTGAAGGACCGGAAAGGGGAGAGGTTTTCCTCCCTTCCATGGGCGATTTTCAGCTTCTGGCCGGCCCCTTTTCATCCTATTCTTCCCATTCTCAGTGGGTCAACGGGAAGATGACCATGAAAACAGTTGTTACTTACACCCATATACTTAGGGCAAACAAGGAGGGTAACTTTTCCATACCTCCAGCCACAATCAGGGTGGGGAGAAAGGAGTACAAAACCAATGGGGTTAAAATTGTTGTGAATGCAGGATCGACCCAAACAACTGCGCCAGGATCGCATCAGCCGGCTGATGCCGGCAGGGGTTCAACGTTAGATGATACAGATGAAAATCCTGTTTTTCTCCGAGTGATCCCTTCTAAAAGAGAGGTGTATGTGGGAGAACAATTTGTTTCAGGCCTGAAAGTATACACCCGGGTAAATACGAGACCTGCCTCTGCCACCAAAGACATACCTTACGAAGGTTTTTATAAGAAATCACTGGATCCGGATGCCAATGCCCAGCGGCAGGATATCGATGGACAACAGTACATCACCCAGGTTATCCAGCGACATATCCTGATCCCCCAGAAATCGGGTAAAATCATCATTGAACCGTATGAATCGGAATGGATGATCCAGCAACAGGTACAACGACGAAACAATAATAGCGTTTTCGATGACTTTTTTGATGATCCTTTCTTTAACAGTTACCAGGATGTTCCTGTAAAACTGACTACCAGACCAGTAGCCATTCAGGTAAAACCTTTGCCTCCAGGGAGTCCGGAAGGATTCACGGGAGCGGTGGGAGATTTTTCCATGAATGCCCTCCTCTCGGCTGATGAGATCGGCGTAAATGAAGCGCTAAGCTTAACGATCACTATCAGGGGAACGGGCAATATTCCGTTAATGGGCGAACCGGAAGTAAACCTTCCACCTGATCATGACCTGTATGATGTAACCAGATCGTTGCATACAACTACATCAGGCAACCGGATCAGTGGTTCAGTCACTTTCGAATATCCAATTATAGCGAGGCATGCAGGACGTTTCAGAATTGCACCGGTACAATTTTCATGGTTTGATCCCAACGCAAAGCTTTACCGCACAACCACAACGGAAGAATTTACGTTTACTGTGTTGAAAGGTGAAGCAGACAACGACCCGGGCAGTATATATATACCTGGTGTTATGCAGGAGAGTGTGAAGGATATCGGGACCGATATTCGGGATATATCCAGGGACCCCCAGTTTTTCACACCCCTTGCCAGTTCTTTGATGGCAACCAAATGGTATCGGTTGTTTTATCTGCTTGCAGTGCTCACAGGATTACTTATAAGTATCATGATCCGCATGGTGGCACGTAGAAATGCCGATCTTACACTGGTCAGAAATCGACATGCCAACAGGTCGGCCCGTGCTCGTCTTAAGAGCGCTGATCGTTTCAGAAGGGCTGACGAGCCGGATCGATTTTATGAGGAAGTTGGTAAAGCCATTTGGGGTTACATGGCCGATAAATTGAATATTGAAACCTCAAGCCTCTCAAGGGAGGTAATTCTTGAAGCTATGATAACGCGTGGGATATCGGAGGAGATAAGAATCGAATTTCTGAGGATCTTAGATGAAAGTGAGTTCTCAAGGTTCGCTCCTTCCTCCGAAAAGACCGATATAAATCAACTGTTCAGCGACTCAGTTGCACTAATCAGAAACCTGGAAAACAACCTGTGATGAAGAGAGTTTTTGTGATCCTGTTTGTTGCAATGATCTTTGCTGATGCTTCAGCAATGACCGATTCGCTTTTCCAGATGGCCAATGATCATTATCAGAAAGGGGAGTATGAGTTGGCTCTTGAGGAGTACAAGGGGATAGGCAATGCAGGATATGAGTCACCCGGACTCTATTATAACATGGGTAATGCTGCCTTTAGATCCAATAGCTTTGGCTATGCCATTCTTTATTATGAAAAGTGCTTGAAACTGGATCCGTCACACGAGGATGCCAGGCACAATCTGGATTTTGTTTCCAGGTATCGTGTGGACACATTTGAACAGGTGCCGGAGCTGTTTTTACGAACCTGGCTGCAGGCATTGACACAAAGCTTATCAGAACGAACCTGGAGCATCCTCTCCATTATTCTCTTCATGATTTTCCTTGGAAGCATTCTGATCTATCTGTTTTCCCGCAGGCTCTGGTTCAAAAAAGCAGGATTCTTCATTGCGCTGTTTGGGTTACTTCTTTTTGTGGTCACAATTCTTTCCGCGCTCTCCAGCCACCATAATATTATCAGACCAGAAGAAGGTGTTATTCTATCTCCTTCGGTTGTGGTCAGGAGTTCTCCGAGTAATACTGGAACTGAGCTCTTCATTCTTCATGAAGGCACGAAAGTCAAGGTGAAGGAGGGGGTATCGGGGTGGCAGAACATCCGCGTAATTGATGGTCGTGAAGGATGGATTGGGTCTGCCGATTTTGAAAGCATTTAATATTAATGTCATTTAACAGAAGATTGTATGTCCGTTCAACAAACTTACCAGGAGATCAATGATAAAATAAAGCGTGGAAAGGCGGTGGTGCTGACAGCCGAGGAGGTATCAGCCATGGGAAAGAAACTATCTCCTTCAGAGATCGTCCGGAAGGTGGATGTAGTCACTACTGCAACCTTCGGTCCGATGTGTTCATCCGGCATGTTTATTAACACCGGACATGCCAATCCACCCATCAGGATGGAAAAAGCCACATTGAATGGAGTCCCGGTTTTCACAGGTATTGCCGCTGTTGATCTCTATATCGGAGCCACTGAAACTCACCCCGAAGATCCAGCCTATGGAGGTGCCAATATCATTGAAGAGCTGATTGCGGGAAAAGATGTGGAACTGATTGCCCATGCAAAAGGAACTGACTGCTATCCATTGAAGAACATACGCACAACCATCAACCGGGAAAACATCAATGAAATGATCATGTTCAATCCCCGGAATGCTTACCAGAATTACCCGGTCGCTGTCAATGGTTCCAGCCGGATTAAATATACTTACATGGGAAGCCTGCTGCCAAAATTGGGTAATGCCAATTACAGCACGTCGGGCGAATTGAGTCCGTTGCTCAATGACCCGGAGATGAGGACCATTGGTCTTGGAACCCGCATATTTCTGGGTGGAACCACGGGCTATGTGAGCTGGTATGGCACTCAATTTAAAACCGATGCTGAAGTAAATGAACATGGTGTGCCTGTCTCAAATGCAGCGACTTTGTCTGTAATTGGCGATGCATCCCGTATGGACCCGTCATTTATTAAAGCCGCATATTATGAGAAGTATGGGGTTTCCATGTTTGTGGGGATAGGAATACCAATACCGGTACTGGATGAAGAGATGGCTGCGCGGGTGATGATCAGGAATGACCAGATTACTACGCGTATTCTCGATTACGGTGATCCAGACCATCCTGAACTGGGACGTACCACCTATGAGGCATTGATGTCTGGTGAAATAGAACTGAATCAAAAGAAGATCAAAACAGCATCACTCTCCAGTTTATTCAAGGCCAGAGAGATAGCAAACATTCTTAAAAAACAGATCATCGAGGGCGATTTTCAACTCTCTGAGCCGGTGGAATCCTTTCCAAAAGGGAAAGGACTAAATTCATTGGAAATCAGATAGTGCCTTTTTTGAGATTAATGATTAGATACTTATGAAGAGGAGTAAAAAGAGAATGGTGCTTCGTTTTCCTGCAGGCACGGTTGATGAGCCCATCACATATACCCTGATAAAAGAGTATGATGTGCTGATCAATATCCTGAATGCTGATATTACCCCTGGCAAAGAGGGACACCTTTTGATTGAGATGATCGGACTGGAAGGGAAGGTGGCTGATGCCATGGTCTACCTTGAAAACAAACATGTTGGAATCTCCCCTGTGGTGAAAACCATCCTGTTTAATGAATCCGCCTGTATCCATTGCGGGGCTTGCTCATCAGTCTGTTTTCCGGGTGCCTTGGACATGGATCCTTCCACCAGGAGAATTCAATTTTTCCCCGAGAAATGTGTCGCATGTGAGCTCTGCATTAAGGCTTGCCCACTGCAACTTTTTGAGCTCAACTTTGGAGTAAACTGATTGTTCGAACCCAGACTATACCGAGGGGATATGAACCAGGAGCGGTTCCGGTTCTTCCCATCAAACTTTCATGAGTCGGATCTGCTCATTGGAGTGCCGCATGATGACTTCAATGAAGAAATGTTGGACACCGCCTTTGAAGAGTTGGTCAGACTCCGAAGCATATTACTTGATTTCTCAGACAAGTATCCCTTATTTAAGACATCCCTTGAGCCTTTTAGATTTCCCGCATCTGGAAAAGAGTCTATAGCAGACAATGATATTTCCATTCACAAGAGTGTGCCCGGCGAAATAGAGACCATGATACATTGCGGAATAAAATCCGGAACGGGTCCCATGAGTTCTGTGGCAGGAATGTTTGCAGAGCGAGTTGGTATGTTGTTGGTTAAAAGCTATTCGTTAAAGGAGGTGGTGGTTGAAAATGGTGGAGACCTTTTCCTGACAAACAGATCAGAGGTGGTTTCCGTTATCCATGCAGGCAACTCCCTGCTGTCGGATAAGATGGCATTCGTAATTCCTCCGGGTAAATGGGGGATTTGTACCTCATCGGGGACCATAGGGCATTCATTCAGTCAGGGGAAAGCTGATGCAGTCACTGTGATATCAACAAGTACCCCACTTGCCGATGCCTGGGCCACTTCACTGGCAAATATGGTTTCTCATCAGGATGATATTGACCCGGTGCTTGAAAAGATTTCCAGGGTTGCAGAAATTTCAGGGTGTGCGGTTATCGTTGGAGAGAGAATAGGAATTCGAGGGGATTTTGAAGTAAAACTGTTATCTTAGGAGAACATGAACAGCTTGATACTGGTCATTCTTGCCATTGTTGGTTACCTGCTTGCTTACCGGTTTTATGGCAGGTATCTGGGCAGGAAAATCCTCCAGCTCTCCTCTTCCCGGGTAATGCCCTCACATGAATTAAAAGATGGGGTTGATTTTGTACCCACAAAACCACACATTATCTTCGGACATCATTTCACCACTATTGCCGGATTAGGCCCCATTGTCGGCCCCGCCATTGGGATCATCTGGGGGTGGCTTCCTGCATTTCTCTGGGTCTTTCTTGGAAGTATCTTCATGGGTGCAGTGCACGATTTTAGTACCCTGGTGGTATCGGCAAGGAATCGTGGAAAATCCATAGGTGAGCTTACCGGTAATATCATCAGTCCCTCCACCAGGTATGCGCTTCAGTTTATCATGCAGTTGCTGCTTTTCATAGTACTGGCTGTATTTGCAATGATTGTTGCTTCATTGTTCGTCCTCTATCCCGAAGCAGTGATTCCGGTTTGGGCCCAGATCCCGGTCGCAGTTTGGTTGGGATGGCATATCAGGAAAGGAAAAAACGACTTACTCTACTCCATTTTTGCCCTTCTGATGCTATATGGTTTTGTGATCCTGGGAGTGAAATTCCCTGTGTCATTGCCATGGGAGCAGGAGGTCTCAGTGGTAGTGTGGTGTGTCGCACTGTTTATTTACGTCTTTTTTGCCTCCACCATTCCGGTCCAGAAATTATTACAACCACGGGATTATATCAATTCTCATCAGCTGCTGGTGGCCATGACTTTTCTTATCATAGGGGTGATTATTGCCCACCCCGTACTTTCAGCGCCTGCCATTAATCCTGAGGCATTTGCTCCGGGATCCGATGTACCGGATCTGGCACCAATCCTTTTCATAGTTATTGCCTGTGGGGCTATATCAGGATTCCATTCTCTTGCCAGTTCGGGCACCACCGTAAAACAGGTCAACAATGAAATGGATACCCTGCCTGTGGGATTTGGTGCCATGCTAACAGAGAGTTTCCTGGCCGTGCTGGTCATTGTCAGCGTTGGGGCGGGATTGGGCATGGGCCTGGAAGCAGATGGTCAACTGTTTACTGGTGCTGCAGCCTATAACCATCACTATTCGTCATGGTCATCTGCCAATGGACTTACCGCAAAATTAAGCTCTTTTATCATTGGCTCTGCCAACCTGTTTTCCTCCTTCGGCCTGCCAGTGAAATATGGTGCAGCGTTTGTTGTAGTCTTTATTGTATCCTTTGCAAATACTACACTCGATTCTGCAGCGCGGATCCAACGCATCTCATTGCAAGAGATATTTACAACTCCAAGTGGTGTGGTTCGGAAACCCATACACAATCGATATGTTGCTACTCTTGTTATCGTCGTAGCTGCAGCGGCTATGACTTTTTTTAAACCCGGGGGCCAGGGAGCTATGATTTTGTGGCCATTGTTTGGATCCCTCAATCAGCTGATGGCAGCTCTGGCATTAGGGGTGGTGACTGTTTACCTTGCTTCCAAAAAAATATCTCTTTTCTACACACTCCTGCCAATGTTGGTGATTCTGTTCCTTACACTCTGGGCAATGATTGAGAATCTTGCAGGCTTTATCAGTGATGGGGAATACTTATTAGTGGTGCTTTCGGCGATGATACTGTTGCTTACAGTATGGCTTGCCGGCAGCAGCTTTCTTGCGTTGATTAGAAGACGGAACTAATATTTCACACGCTTTCAGGCACAATGCTACTTCACCACAAATGCCTTGAATAGTTCCAGCTCCTTTTCTGTGATCTCCACCCGTTCAACCCAACTATATCCGGTTCCGCTCCTGCACCATTGAAAAAAGGCCCCACAACTGTTCTCATCACCCTGGATAGTGGCACGGACTGAGCCATCATGGAGATTTTTAACCCAGCCCTTTAAATTGAGCGACCTGGCCTGGTTACGTGCAGCATACCTGAAACCGACCCCCTGAACCCGTCCAAAAATCCTGATCTCATACTGCCTTGTACTATCACTCATATCACCAACAAATTTAACTGATTTGAGATGAACCGGGATGCTCATAGCTTGTTTTAATGTAAAACTATATCTTTAGACGAATGAAAAGAATCGTTAACTGCATCACGTTCTTACTTCTTGCTTATACACCAACTTTCATATTTGCTCAGAAGAGCTTTTATGATTTCACAGTCATCGATATTTATGGAGATGAATATGAATTTGCACAGTTGCAAGGGAAGAAGGTACTGGTAGTAAACACAGCTTCAAAATGTGCTCTCACACCCCAGTATGCAAGCCTGGAGAAGCTTTACAAGAAATATGGAGGCGACAAGTTTGTAATCATAGGATTTCCCAGCAATGATTTTGGGAGTCAGGAACCAGGGACAAATGATGAAATAGCTGCTTTCTGTAGTACCAGGTTTGAGATTTCTTTTCCCATGATGTCAAAAATCATTGTAAAAGGAGAGAAAATTCATCCGCTCTACAAATGGCTAACAGAAGCTTCTGAGAATGGTGTGGAGGATAGCAAAGTTGCCTGGAACTTCCAGAAATATATGATTGATGAAAATGGAATGCTTTTGGGACATGTGCCACCCCGTAAGAAACCCCATTGCAAAGAGATCGTCTCATGGCTAAGATGAGGATTCTTGTTCCGGTTCGCCCCCTTTGTGAGACCTCTTAATAAGGAAATATCCTAAAGACATTGTACCAACAAGCAGGGCAAGTCTAATGATCGAAAGATATTGAGGAAAAAGCCAAAGAGATGATTCTTTCCAGGTTAGTTTTATCCACATCACTGAATGAATCATACTTATCAGAATCCACATCAAAGATAGCTCTGATCTTTCCTGTCCGGTCAAAGACAGGTATGGTAATTTCTGATTTTGAACGGGCATCACAATCAATATGTCCTGGAAAAGCATGAACATCCGGAACTACTATTGAAGCACTAGCGTGAATTGAAGCCCAGCATACACCTGTCTCCTTTTCCAGTTCCTGACAAGCTACCGGACCCTGATAGGGTCCCACAATCAGTTTATCTCCTTTGAGGAGATAGAAACCGGTCCAGAAATAGTGGTTCATTTTATGGTGCAATAGGGCGCAAATGGTTGCCATTCGCGCAATGGGATCGTCTGTTTTTTGAAGCAGCAGCTCCAATTGGGCATAAATACGGTGGTACCGTCCCTCTTTCTTTGTATCATCCATGGAATGAACCTCTATCTAACTCACAAAATTAGGATTATTATTATCTTTGCCGCTCATTTCTAAATATGAAGTTACATCAGGAGATAGAACGCCGAAGGACATTTGCCATTGTGAGTCATCCCGATGCCGGGAAAACAACTCTCACTGAGAAATTTCTCCTGTTTGGCGGGGCAATCAATGTGGCAGGTGCGGTAAAATCAAATAAGATCAAGAAGAGTGCTACTTCCGATTTTATGGAGATTGAAAAGCAAAGAGGTATCTCTGTGGCCACTTCAGTCATGGGGTTCGAATATGGAGGAAAGAAAATCAATATCCTGGATACTCCTGGTCACCAGGACTTTGCTGAAGATACATTTCGTACATTAACGGCAGCTGACAGTGTGATCATCGTGATTGATGCCGCAAAAGGAGTGGAGGCACAAACCAGAAAGCTGATGAATGTCTGCAGAATGCGTAAAACTCCTGTGATGGTTTTTGTGAACAAGCTTGACAGGCCCGCTTTGGACCCTTTTGAGTTGTTGGATGAGATAGAACAGGAATTAGAGATCCATGTGCACCCTTTGAGTTGGCCTGTTGGAATGGGACCCGATTTCAGGGGTGTCTACAACCGTTTCGACCAAACATTTAGATCCTTCAGTGGGATTAATAAACAGACCATCGGTGAACTTGTAGAGTTCTCTGATCTTGAGGACTCTCAGTTTCAGAAGCACATTTCCCCGCATAGTGACCTGCTTTCGGAAGAACTTGAACTTATAGATGGAGTCTATCCCGAACTCATTTTAGAAGAGTATTTGGAAGGCAATACGGCACCCCTCTTTTTTGGCAGCGCCCTTAATAATTTTGGTGTGAAGGACATACTCGATTGTTTTATTCAGATAGCACCATGGCCGGGTCCCATTCAGACCGAAGGAAGAAAGGTAGATCCCTTCGAAGAAAAGTTTTCCGGTTTTGTTTTTAAGATTCATGCAAATATGGATCCCAATCATCGGGATCGACTGGCATTTATCAAGATCGCATCGGGAAAATTTGAGCGCAACAAAGCATACATCCATGTGCGAAGCGGGCGTCAGGTAAAATTTTCAAGCCCTACTTCATTTATGGCAGAGAAGAAATCTGTGATCGATGAAGCATTTCCCGGTGACATTGTAGGCGTCCATGATACGGGTAACTTTAAGATTGGAGATTCGGTCACAGAAGGGGAGAAGATACAATTTAACGGGATTCCCAGTTTTTCTCCGGAGCTATTCAGGTATGTTGAAAATGATGATCCAATGAAGTTTAAACAGCTGGCAAGAGGTGTGGATCAGTTAATGGATGAAGGTGTGGCTCAATTGTTTGTGAGTGTGGCCAATGGTCGTAAGATCATCGGTACAGTGGGTGCCCTGCAGTTCGATGTGATACAGTACAGGCTCAAGCATGAATATGGAGCCAGGTGCCGATACGAGCAGCTCCCCATGTACAAGGCTTGCTGGATTGAAACAGAAAACAATGATAAGCTGAAAGAATTCAGATTGCGCAAGTACCAGCAACTTGCCACCGATAAGGAGGGCCGGGAAGTTTATATGGCCGAATCGCCCTATGCACTGCAGATGGCACAGGAGAAATTTCCGGAGATCACCTTTCACTTTAACTCCGAATTCTGATTTCATTTTAACTCCGGCTTTTGATTGAGGCCTCTGTTCCTTTTAACGTTTGGAGCATGGTCAAAATGACTATCTTAGTGAGCTTCAACTTAAAAGTGAACCTTATGAAATCGATCAGCCTGGTGTCAGGTATATTATATATGATGACTGTAGCCATACAGGCCCAACACCCGGATTGGGAAGGAGGGTATGCAGATGGATGCACAACTATTACAGCCGGAAAGGCTGCTACAGCAGATGGATCGGTGATTACCTCCCACACCGACGATAGTCACAGGACCCGGTCATGGATGGATGTAACTCCTGCGAAAAAACACCAGAAAGGAGCAACGACTCCCATGTACAAACGAGTGGCATGTGATTCCTTTATGATGCCCACATACAGTCATATTCCCATTGGAGAGATCCCACAGGTGAAGGAGACCTATCAGTTCCTTAATACGGCCTACCCCTCAATGAACCAGTACCAGCTTGGGATTGGTGAGTCAACCTTCGGAGGGAGGGAGGAGCTGCAATCGGACAAAGGATTGATCGATTGTCAGCGGCTCTGTCAGTTGATGCTTGAACGGTGTAAAACAGCCAGGGAGGCCATTGAACTGGCGGGTGAACTAACCGCTGAGTATGGATGGAACGATTATGGCGAGTGCCTTACCATTGCTGATAAAAGGGAGGTATGGCATTTAGAGATCGCAGGTCCTGGCAAAGGAAAAGTAGGATCTGTCTGGGCTGCACAGCGGGTACCTGACAACCATATTTCGGTCAATGCAAATGCCAGCACCATCAAAGAGATCAATCTGAATGATCCTGACTATTATATGGCCAGTGAAAATGTATTCACGCTGGCTGTCGAACAGGGCTGGTTGGGGGAAGAAGAGGAGTTCCGCTTCTGCTATGCCTATGCGCCGAAAAGTCGGACCTCACTTGCAGCCAGACGAAGGGAATGGCGGGTTTTCACCTTGCTGGCACCTTCCCTGGAGCTAGATCCCAATGCCGAAAACTATCCTTTCTCCATTAAGCCGGACCAACCTGTGAGGCTAACTGACCTGAGAAGAGTCTTTTCAGATTATTACGAGGGTACTCCTTTTGATATGACCAAAGATATGGTGGTGGTTGATGACAAAGGCAACAGTGTGATCTCACCCATGGCCAATCCACACCTTCCTTACGATATGAACAGACTCTTCCGGATCAATGGCGGATGGGGATGGCGTGGTGAACGTACCATTGCGAGGTGGTATACCATGTATGCTACCATTATTCAATGCCGGAATTGGTTGCCTGATGAGATCGGAGGTGTGGTTTGGCTGGCACAAGACAATGTTTCCACATCCATTTATATCCCTGTATATTGCTCGGTTGCTGATCTGCCAGAATCTTATAAAACCCCTGGAAGACCCAATGGGTTTACCACAGGGTCGGCCTGGTGGGCTTTCAATCGTTTGGGAACATTGACCGCCCAGCGATGGGGAGAAATGCGGTATGATGTAAATGAAGTGTGGGACCAATGGCAGGCGGAGCTGTTTTCCAAACAAAACTCATTTGAACAACATGCATTGGAAATGCACACGAAAGGAAAAGAGAGCGATCTTCAAAAATACCTGACCGATTATACAGTGATGTGGGGTGATAAGGTGGTTCAGAAAGCATGGGAATTGGGAGATATGCTCTGGACAAACTATGATGAAAAGTTTTAAATGATGTCTGAATCAATAAACCCACGCGGATTTGCCAGTGATAACAATGCAGGTGTTCATCCGGACATTCTGGAAGCGATGGCATCGGTAAACGATGGACATGTGATCGCCTACGGAGATGATCCCTATACTGAAAAGGCAATTGCCCATATGAAGCAAATCTTTGGTGAGGATACCGGGATCTTTTTTGTATTTATCGGCACTGCTGCCAATGTGTTGGGACTCTCCTCTGTTACCCAGCCTTATCATGCAGTGATCACTCCGGACACTGCCCACATCCATGTAGATGAATGCGGAGCACCGGAGAAGTTTACCGGTTGTAAACTCCTTACAGTGAGTGCGCCTGACGGGAAACTTACTGTTGAACTGATTGCTACCCACATGCATGGAATAGGGTTTGAACACCATGTGCAACCCAGGGTGATCTCCATCACTCAATCCACTGAACTGGGTACGGTGTACACCCTTAAGGAGATCCGGGAGATCGCTGATTATGCACATGCAAATGATTTGCTTTTGCACATGGATGGAGCACGGATCAGCAATGCGGCAGTAGCTCTTGACAGCAGTTTTTATGAGATGACCGGTGGTGCCGGTGTGGATGTGCTCTCTTTCGGTGGAACTAAAAATGGGATGATGTATGGGGAGGCTGTGGTATTCTTCAACAATGCGCTTTGTGAAGCGTTCAAATACCGGAGAAAGCAGGGCATGCAGCTTGCATCCAAAATGAGATATATCGCAGCTCAATTTGATTCTTTCCTTAAGAATGATTTGTGGAAGAGAAATGCACTACATGCAAATCGCATGGCACAGGAGCTTTACTTAGCTGTAAAAGATATTCCAGGGGTGGAAGTAACGCAAAAGGTCGAATCCAATGCAGTTTTCGCGAGAATTCCTGCAGCCATCATTCCCAAATTGCAGGAGCACTTCTTCTTTTATGTTTGGGATGAAGAGCGCTCAGAGGTACGTTGGATGTGCTCTTTCGACACCACAGTGGAGGATATTGTTAGTTTTGCCTCTCTGCTCAGATCAATGTTGTAGTTGCTGCTGTTTTCCGGGTAGAAGCAGAGAGCTGTCTCCATAGCTCAGAAACCTGTATTGATGTTTCACTGCAAACTCATATACCTTTTTCCAATCCTCACCAATAAATGCAGCGATCAGCAGCAACAATGTGCTTCCCGGAAGATGAAAATTGGTGATAAGTCCGCTTATAGCCCTGAACCTGTACCCTGGGACGATCATCAACTGGGTAGAGAAATGAAATTGATCCAGTTTTTTCTCTCTGCAATAGGCAATCAGAGCTTTCAGGCTCTCTTCAAGTGTAAAACCTCCGGATAAATGCTCATTATCCCACTGTTTCAGAGTTATTTGTCCGGGATCAGGGGTGTCACCTTCCAGGAGTTTTACACCCAGCCAATAGAGGGATTCAAGGCTCCTGGAACTGGTGGTGCCCACTGCGATTAGACCATTGGGATGAGCCATCCATTGTTCGAGAAAGGCAAGGGTAACGACTACCTGTTCAGCATGCATGGAATGGTTTCGGGCATTTGTCTCTTTTACCGGCACAAAAGTACCGGCTCCCACATGCAGTGTGATCTCTGCAGTTCGAATTCCATCCTCCCTAAGCTGCTGTATCATCCTGTCGGTAAAGTGCAATCCGGCTGTGGGTGCTGCAACAGATCCCAGGTCACGGCTGTAAATGGTCTGATAGCGTTCTTTATCGCTCTCCTCAGCATCCCTGTCCAGATAGGGAGGGATGGGAGTAGTGCCCGCAATCTCTACAATTTCCCCAAAGGTAAAGCGTGAATTATTCCATCGGAATTGTATGGTAAAATTCTCCCGGTTTTGTTCGGAAACTGTGGCTTCCAGAACAACATCATATCCATCAATCACTGTGGAAAGTGAGATTGGCCCCTTTTTCCATTTCTTCGCATTGCCAACCAGACATTTCCAGATACAAGCGTCAGTTGATTGAAAGGATTGCTGATAATCTGCCGGATCCAGGGGTTCCAGGCAGAAGACCTCTATTCGGGCACCGGTGGCTTTTCTGAACTGAAGCCTGGCCTGGATCACTTTGGTGTTGTTAAAGACCAACCAGGCTCCCTCTGGAATGATCTCAGGCAGTTCACGGAAAGAACGCTCACCTATTGTACCATGTTCGTAATGAAGCAATTTGGATTGGTCACGGTCCGCAAGGGGGTATTTTGCAATACGAGAGTGAAGCAGGTTGTACCTGTACTCCTCAATATCGATCTTGTTGGCATCATCCATGATTAAAGAAAGAGTCCGCAAAATTAGTTAATTTTGTATAGAACTTTAAAATTTTGCAGCAGTTGATCCTATCGCTGCGGGACCATTGGTTCCGTGGAGGAAAGTCCGGGCAGCAAAGGGTGCCGCACTGTTGAAAAACAGAAGACTGTGAAGGCTTGGGAACAAAGAAGAGAATGACCGCCCCGGTTTCGGGGTAAGGGTGAGAAGGTGGGGTAAGAGCCCACCAGTGTAACGAGTGATCGTTACAGCTGTTTGTCCTGCGGGCTGAAAGGCCATGTATACCGGTTTAAAAAGAGCTACCCGCTTCTGCCGGGGGGTAGGCCGCTCAGAAAAATGATGGGGATCCTGCTTGTTCAGGATACAGAACCTGGCTTATACGACTGCTGCATTTTTTTTACTCAATGGTGGGTTTTTCGAAAAGTGCGGGGTCGATCTTTTTGTTGTACTCCACTTTTTCGATATCAATGGTGGTTGCCACCTCTCCATTCATCTTTGTTACAATATATTGGGCTACAGGAATTCCTTTTACGTTTTTATAATCCTTCAGGATAATTTCGATCTCGGTTTCCGAACCGCCCATGACCTGCGATGATTTGATGGAAGTGATCAAATGACTCTTCTTATTGATAAAAAAATTAAGCTCATCACCATCTTTTGTATTAAGTTTCAGATGGTCGGCAGAACCATCATCTGATGTTCCTATATGCTCCAGCTCGTTTCCCTTTTCTTCATAGTTCCAGAGTGGGTTTTCAAATTCGGTCTGATTCAGAATGGCCTCCAGCTCTTCTCCTTTTATCTCCCTTGGTTCCGCAATGCCCATTGCAGGAGCATATATCCAACCAGTCTGCCCATTGTAAGTCTGGATTAGCTCCGATCCCTGGAATTCACCCTGGATTCTTATCTTATTGGGCCTTGCCTGGTACATGGTAAAGGAGGATTCAAATCCAGCCATGGAATAGATATTCTTACCGCTGGTGATAATTGTCCTCATTTTCTGCATTTTCTCCTGTGAAGATGCTTTATAATGGGAATCCAGAATCTTCTCAAGTTCTTGTGCAGAAGATGCGACAGAGACTAATACAACAGACAGGGTGACAAGCAAAGAGCGCATGGTTTATGAGATGTATTGGTTTGCTCAAATTTACATATTTATAATTACTTCCCGGATCCGGATAAGATTCTTTATTAACCTTTCAAGCAAGTCCAGCCGGAGCATATTGGATCCATCTGATTTTGCGCTACCCGGATCAGGATGGGTTTCCAGGAAAATGCCATCAGCTCCTACGGCGATCCCGGCCCTTGCAATGTTTTCAATGAGATCAGGGCTTCCTCCCGTAATACCACTTTCCTGGTTGGGTTGCTGAAGTGAATGAGTCACATCCAGAACCACCGGGAATCCAAACTTCTGCATTTCAGGGATTCCCCGGAAATCCACTACCAGATCCTGATAACCGAAGGTGGTACCCCGTTCGGTAAGCATTATTTTCCTGTTTCCCGAATCGACTACCTTATCCACCGCAAATTTCATGGCACCCGGTGAAAGGAACTGCCCCTTTTTTATGGAGACTGTTTTACCTGTATTGGCACAGGCCACCAAAAGATCGGTCTGCCTGCATAAAAAAGCCGGCACCTGAAGCACATCCACTGAATTTGCAGCCATGACAGCTTCTTCAGGAGTATGCACATCGGTAATGACGGGGAGAGAAAACTGGTCACCGATCTCTTCAAGAATTTTCAGAGCTGCCTCATCGCCGATTCCCGTAAAAGAATCGATGCGGGAGCGGTTGGCCTTTCGGTACGAAGCTTTGAAAACCAATGGAAGCTTGTATTTCTCACTCAGGAAATGGATTTTTTCTGCAATTATCAAAGTCATATCCCTGTTTTCCACAACACAGGGACCTGCAATCAGGAGGAAACCATTACCCCCTGAATTTTTCAGCGACGGGATCACAGATCCCAGGTTGAGATTATTCCTCTTTTCCATAGTTTTTCATCTTTTTCCAAAGAAGTTCAAGCCTTTTTCTCATCTCCTCTTCTCTGGGATTGCTTCCCGGAATATAAAATTGAAAATCTTTTATTGCTTCGGGCAGATAATGTTCCTGTACGAAATGATCCTTGAAACTGTGGGCATATTTATACTTTTCTCCATATCCCAGCTCTTTCATCAGAGATGTTGGAGCATTTCTTAAATGGAGCGGAACAGAGAGGTTGCCTGTTTTACGAACAGTTTCAAGGGCTTTATCGATGGCTGCATAAGCTGTATTACTTTTGGGAGAAGCGGCAAGATAAATAGCGGTCTCCGATAAAATGATCCGCGCCTCTGGCATTCCTATCATATGGATAGCCTGGAAACAATTGGTTGCCATAAGCAGAGCGTTGGGATTGGCCAGGCCAATGTCTTCTGAAGCCAGGATCACAAGTCTACGCGCAATAAACTTGATATCTTCTCCACCCTCAAGCATCCTGGCCAACCAGTATACAGCCGCATCGGGATCACTTCCACGGATGCATTTGATAAATGCCGAAATGATATCATAGTGCATTTCGCCATTCTTATCATAAATTGCCATATTCTCCTGGAGGCGCTCCTTAACCATTTCATTGGTAATGGATATTTCGTGCTCCATGGTAAATCCGGGATCTGAACATTCCGACCTGACCACCACTTCCAGTGTATTCAACAATTTACGGGCATCACCACCGGAGTATTGAAGCATGGCTTCATTCTCCTCAATTTTGACGGAAATTTTCTTAATATATGCATCCTTGTTGAGTGCCCGATCCAACAAATCAACCAGGTTTTCTTTGGTTAGCGCATTGAGGATATAGACCTGACACCGGGAGAGCAGGGGAGAGATTACCTCGAAAGAGGGATTTTCAGTAGTAGCCCCTATCAGTGTGACAATACCCTGTTCTACTGCACCCAGGAGCGAATCCTGCTGGGATTTGCTAAATCGATGGATCTCATCAATAAAAAGAATTGGATTGGGTTTGTCGAAAAACTGTACTTTTTTGGCCTTTTCAATGGTCTCTCTTACATCCTTTACACCCGATTGAACAGCGCTCAGACCATAAAATGGGCGATCCATCTGATGGGAGATGATCGTGGCCAGTGTGGTTTTTCCCACCCCGGGAGGCCCCCATAAAATAAAGGATGAAAGGGAACCTGATAGCACCATTTTGCGTATAACTGCATTGGGTCCAACCAGGTGCTCTTGTCCAATGAACTCATCCAGTGTTCCCGGACGCATCCGGTCCGCCAGCGGTTGGTTGGGAAACTGAATAGATGTTGCCATGAAGACAAATTTAGTTTTTTTTTAAATTTGACATGAAAAATAACCAGAACCACATGATACGTATCAGTCACCGTACACGGTTTTTGATTTGCATCATCCAGTTTGGATGGTTGCTTCCGCTTTCAGCTCAAAATGTATCACTCGATTTTGTGTACGGAGGTATTGATGATGCAGAGGCCATATTGCAGGAGTACCTCAAACCTTACTCAAATATTGTTGGGTCAGACCTTAATGCGGGATGGTACAATACTGCAAGACCTCATAAATTGGGTGGACTGGACATTACAGCAACGGTGAGTTGGGCCAGGGCACCTCAAACTGCGCTGACCTATGATTTGGAAATGCTGGAGCTAAATGGCGAGATAGACCCGACTAGTACGAGCCTCGCACCAACCATTGCCGGAGATCAGGAGGTGCGACCTGAGCTCTCCTATTCAGAATCGGTGGATCTGGGGGGAGGAAATATTCAGGACGTGGAGTATGCAAATTTTACACTGCCCAATGGAACCGGAGTGGATTTCTTTCCGCTTCCCATGGGACAACTCACGGTTGGATTGCCATTTGGAACAGATGTTTCAGCTCGTTTTGTTCCCATGGTTGGTTACAGGGACTATGGGGAGATCGGATTGTGGGGAGTGGGGGGAAAGCACTCCATATCCCAATGGCTCCCCTTTATGAATAAGCTCGAATTCCTTGACATTAGCCTTCAGGGAGGATATACCAAAGTCAGTTCTTCGGTGCATGTAGTGGTAGAACCCCTGCCTACAGTTGAAGCTCCGCCACCGCCGGACTATAACTGGGATGACCAGTTTGTCATCCAGAAGGTGGAAGGATGGAGCATGAACCTGATAGCCTCACAGACCCTTTCTGTGTTTACCTTTTATCAGGGAATCGGGTATGCCAGTTCACTGGTCGAGCTGTTGTTGGAGGGACATTTCCCAATACATTCGGTTATTACAGAGGGTGATGACCTTGGTAAAACCACCTATGAAGTTGTTAAAAACCCCATTCAGTTGAAATATGAAAATTTTAACAATCTGAGGATGAATGTAGGTGCCCGGATAAAGCTTGGGGTATTGACGCTCCATTACGATTTCACGCATACCCTTTACTCAACTCACTCGGTAGGAGTCGGAATTAGTTTTCGTTAAGCACATCCTTCTCCCCTTGTGACGTGAAGAGCCATTTCACAGGGAAACAGTTGCTAAAAACCATTAAGATTCATAGTCACGGTAGGGATCAGCAACAGCCAACCCAACAGAATCAATATGGCCATCAAGGGTAATACCCATTTAAGCCATTTCTCATAAGGAATTTTGGCAACACCCAGCACCCCAATCAGAACCGGTGAAGTCGGGGTAATCATGTTGGTGAAACCATCTCCCAATTGAAATGCCATCACCGTGGCTTGTCTCGAAACCCCTATAAGGTCGGAGAACTGTGACATGATGGGCATGGTGAGTGCCGCTTTTGCAGATCCACTGGGAATCACAATGTTAATTAGCGTCTGTATCATGTACATCATGCTTACCGATGCAAGCTTTCCAAATTCCTGCATGGATTGTGCAACCTGGTAAAGCAGGGAATCAATCACTTTGCCATCTTCCAATATCACCAGGATTCCTCCTGCAAGTCCTACTACCACTGCCGCCGAAAGAATGTCTCGCATGCCTTCAATAAATAACCTGGTTATTTGATTGGCGCTCCGGTTCATGGCAATGCCGGCGAAAATCCCCATCACAAAGAAGAGCGTAGCAATCTCCTTCACGAACCATCCATATCCCATCACCCCAATGATTAAATAGATAATTGTGAATATAAGCAGGTTGAGGATAAAGAAGTGGACTGACTTTCGTAGCAGAAATAGACTGGATATACCGAACAATCCGGTGATCAATGGTAGAAACCAGAAAGTATATTCACTGTTTCCGATACGCAGGGTGGAGGAGGGTTCTAAAATGGCAAATAGTGTCATTCCTCCCAGCAGGATGATAAAGGTAATCCAGGCTGAAAGGGGTGTGTGATACTCCAATTGATCCAGGTCCACACTTTCTTTACCTCTCCAGTGATTGTCAGTCTCATAAACCGGAGAAGCGTTCGGGTCCTTTCGGATCTTGGCTGCGTATCGAAGTACCCACGCAATGCCTGCGGTGTTGATCACCAGCCATACGAAAAGCCTGTATTCTATTCCTGAGAAGAGGGGAAGACTTGAAAGTCCCTGGGCTATTCCGATTGTAAAAGGATTCAGGAGGGCGCCTGCAAAACCAAGCCCTGCCCCAACAAAACACATACTGATCCCCACAATAGAATCATAACCCATGGAGATAGACAATGGTACAAATATGATGATAAATGCTATGGTTTCCTCACTCATTCCGAAGGTTGCGCCGAATACACTGAATACAAGCATGATCAACGTGATAATCATGTTGTCCACACCGAGCCATCTGAATAGGCGGAATCGTTCCAGTTTTCTGACCCGGAACAGGGAAGACTGGATTCCCACATCGATGGCTTTGCTGTCATTCATGATCCAAAATGCGCCACCAATGATCAGAATGAACACGATGATGTCAGCTTTGCCTGCAAAACCATCAAACAGGGCACTGAAGACCTGCCAGGTTTGTGGAATTTTATCTGCAGCATGGAAAGAACCTTCTACAATAACCTCTCTGGGTGTTCCATTCACATCCAGGGTTTCACGTTCAAATTCACCGCCTGGCAGAATCCAGGTCAGTAGAGCTGCAGCAATTATAAAAGAAAAGACAATCACATAGGTGTGGGGGATCGCAACTCTTTTTGCCATAAAATGATCATTTCAAATTTTATACAAATATGACAGAAAATTTTAAACGGAATAAAAATTCTTAATTTTAAGCCGACAATTCTGGCCTGGATATGCGAAAACCGTACACTATACTCCTTTGCCTGCTCTATCTCATAGCTGTTCCTTCTGCTGGTCAGGATATCTCTAAGAAGGATAGCCTGGTTACACGGTTGAGTAAGCAATCACAAGATTCAGTCCGCTGCCGCATCATGTTCGAGATCGCTGAAGAGATCAGAGCAACTGATACAATATTAGCACTGGAATATCTTGAAAGTGCGAGGCAGATTACTGTAGAATTGAATGATACAAAAGGATTGGGACGCTACTATCAGATCCTTGGGAAAATGCATTCCTATCATGGAAACTATAGATTGTCCTTACTGGACTATGACCGGGCACTGGCATATTATTCCGAAGCAGAGGCTAATGTAAACTATTTCGAAACCATCAAGGAGAAAGGAAATGTATATCTGTTTATGGCTGAATATTCCCAGGCAATGAACCTTTATAACAGTGCACTTGATTTCTACCGGAGAAATGACATGGCTATC
>JBDLIX010000052.1:0-33294 GCA_039714655.1 Bacteroidota bacterium | reverse complement strand
ATCAACCTGCCACCCCATCTTCTGGATGGCCTCACTGTGTTCTTTAAAAAAATAACCCCCGTCGGGCGGGTACCAGGATGGGATGATGAGTATGCGGTGAACTTGTTTCATGGATTTAAATTTTCTTCCTGGTGAGCTCCAGGTTATAATACTCGTCAGGAATCACTGGAAAAGCCGCAGGCTTTGCAGGATAGTGCTTCCCTGTATAGATGGCGCATTTTGTATGGGCCACATGATAGACATTCCCGGCACGATCGGCACCTACTCCATCCAGGATGGCTGCCATCACCTCGAAACGCACCTGATCGGGATGGAAACCGTAATCGTGCCACACCACAATGCTGTTTTCGTGAACCAGATGCTTAAATACGTTTCTGGTATCGCTCAGGATAAAATCATAATGGTGGTCTCCGTCAATAAACAGAAGATCAAACTTCATCTCCAATGATGCAAAATCAAAGCCCCTGGAATCGCCCCTCAAATGGATTACATTTTCCAGCTCCTTTGAGAACATGCGATGGGCTTCTATGGTCTTTTCGTGCATCCCCATGGCCCGCATCCCTTCATCGGTCAGACAAAGTGTATGACAGCTTTTTGCCCTGGAAGCCACAGTGGATACACTCTCACCACGCCAGGTCCCAATCTCAAAATAGCGACAATCCCTTATCTCTTCAGCCAGGCCCGCCAGCAGCATCATATCGGTCGGAAGGGATCCTCCATCCAGGAAGGTCATGGGTTCCAGAGAAACTGAATCAACTTTCCCCACCTGATCCAGGGAGATTACTGGCAGCCCTTCAGATAATCCACGGATCTTCCCCACATATGTCTTCCATGAATCTTCGTCCGTCAGAACCCGGTTCAACAGTACCGGTTTCCTGGCAATCCACCAGAGGGCCTTCATTGCTTTTCCTATTTTACCCATCGATCTCTTCTTTGGTATTAGGGGGACTTTCCCCTGGAGAATTACTTCTTATGAGCCGGATATACCACAACAGGCTATAACCGATCAACAGCGTACTGAATCCGCTATACAATGCCAGTCCAATATATACATTATCCGTGACCACTCCCACCACGAGTCCGCCCAGTCTTGTAATCAACCTGACACCATCAATGATCATGGCTTTCCGCTGCTTTTTATAGAGATCGGGGATAAAAGAGAGCGGCATGACCAGGCCCACCATAAAGATCCATGGAAGAATAATCTGTGTATAGCGGCCCGCTTCGATCCACTCTTCCCCAAAGATGAATCCAAATATTTCAGGTGCAAAGATCCCCATCAGGATAAAAGGGATCAACATTACCTGGACCGATCTTCTTATAAAGAGGAGCACTTCGGGTAAAATGAGGGCCTCCTGGTGTTTTTTCTCCACGAAACGCTGAAACATTACCTGGTAAAATGCGTTGGCAATCAGGTTAATGGGGCGGTAAATGATCATATATCCGAAGGTAAACAATCCGGCTATGGCTGTGGAAAAGAAGGAGCTGAAGATAAAAACGGGAAGGGCTCCCGAAAAGTTATTGATCAGGCCCTGCCACATGTTGTACCTGGGAAACAGGCTGTATTGTTTTCCCAACCGCTTCATCTCAGAGAATTTCAACCAGCTGGTTTTCTTTCGATTGATACCCGCATGCCACGCAAAGAATATTATAAATCCGATCAGCTGGCCAAAAACCACCCCGAAGATTAGTCCGGCTGCACCCGCTATTACCAGTCCCAAGGCCAGCTTTAGTAATGAGTTACCAAGGCTCTGACCAATGTTTGCTCCTGCAATGAGTTTATAGCGTTTTTCGCGGTTTGAGTAGTTGCGGAATGATGTGAATAGGCCCACCAACAATGTGGAGAGAGGAATAAAGTATAACCAGTTTGATATCTCATCACTGCCCAACAACTGGCATATTTGATCGTTGAAGAGAACCACAGGTATTAACAATAGAAGACTGACCCCCAAACTGATCAGAGCTGACAAACCAAGAAGGTTGACCGAGTCACGGTCACTTTTTGGAAGCAGGATGGCCACTTCGTACTTGGCTGTAGAAAAGATGATAGTAATGCTGAGGATATTCATGTATAAACCGAATACACCAAAATCCTCCTGGGTATAAATCCGGCTTAGAAAAATATAGATGATCACGGAAAATGCCTGGGCAAAGGTTGTTCCGGAGATCAGGGTAGCTACATTTTTAAAAAACTCATTCTCCCAGATATTGCGTAAGGAGCGAAACATGATCAAAAGTAAGAATTATACTGCAATTCTGTCAGCCTATATTCCCTTCTGTGGATTGGCATACGATTTGAATCTGTCATTCCCTATAAATCATATATATTTGACACAAAATTTACGGAAATGAGAGCGATGAGATCATCCAATCCTGTGATGACAGGAAAAATTTTTGAGAAGGCTGGCAGGATTACCTCTGACAGCAGTGTGATGACGGTCAATGGAACCATTACTAAAATAGGGTTGCTGCTTTTGCTGGTTATAGCAGCTGCAGCTTATACCTGGAACATGGTGACCGGTGCCAATCCAGGAAGCGCAAGCACCTTTGCCATTGCAGGAGCGATTGGTGGTTTTATCATGGCCATGGTGACCATCTTTCGGCCCAAATCATCACCCATTACTGCCCCTATCTATGCCATCCTGGAGGGACTTTTCCTTGGTGCCATCAGTGCCATTGTCAATACAAAGTATCCCGGAATTGCATTCCAGGCTGTTTTGTTAACCATCGGTACATTGTTTACCATGTTGTTCCTGTACAGATCAGGACGGATTCGCGCAACTCCCAGATTCAGACGTGGAGTCATGATGGCCACCGGGGCTGTTTTCTTTGCCTACCTGATCAGCTGGATCATGAGCCTTTTTGGTATGCCCATGGGATTTATGCATTCGGCCGGACCATTGGGGATCCTGATCAACCTGGCGATTATTGTGATTGCTGCGCTGAACCTGATCATGGACTTCGATTTCATAGAAAAGGGTGCCCAAATGGCTGCCCCGAAGTTTATGGAGTGGTACGGCGCCTTCGGACTCATGGTGACATTGATATGGTTATATATTGAGTTCTTAAGATTACTTGCTAGATTTGCCGGAAGAGAATGAGCAAGCTGGAAAAATACTTCGAACCTTTCAGGGAGGGTATCATTGGGAATGATGCCACCTTTGAATCGCCATTTGGGACTCAGCGAATCCTGTATGGTGATTGGATCGCCAGTGGAAGGTTGTACGAACCTATCGAAAAGAAGCTTCAGTCACAATTCGGGCCATTTGTGGCAAATACCCATACGGAAACGACCCTGACTGGTACCCTGATGACAAAAGCTTATCACCGCTCCCATCAGCTCATCAAGGAACATGTAAATGCAGGTCCAAATGATGTGATCCTGACTGCGGGGTATGGGATGACCGCCGTGATCAATAAGTTGATGCGTATTCTTAGCCTGAAAGGTAGTGGTGGTGGCAAAAATGATGGTGTGAAAGATAGGGACCGGCCTGTGGTATTTATTACCCATATGGAACACCACTCCAACCACACTTCCTGGTTCGAAACCATCGCCGATGTGGTCATGATTGAACCCAATAAAGATCTGCGCGTGGATCTTGATGATCTGCGGGCTAATCTGGAACGGTACAAGGAGCGAAAGTTTAAGATCGGATCGTTTACGGCTTGCTCCAATGTAACCGGGGTGAAAACTCCTTATTACAAATTAGCCAAGCTGATGCATGAATACGGGGGATTGGTCTTCATCGATTTTGCTGCCAGTGCTCCCTATATGGAGATAAATATGCATCCGAAGGATCCCATGGAGAAACTGGATGCGATTTTCTTTTCGCCCCATAAATTCCTGGGTGGACCGGGATCATCGGGTGTCCTGATATTTGACAAGGCAATGTACACCGCTGAAGTGCCCGATAATCCTGGAGGAGGGACCGTTGACTGGACCAATCCGTGGGGTAAGTACAAGTATGTGGATGACATTGAGGTGAGGGAAGATGGGGGTACTCCTGGATTTCTTCAATCCATTAAGGCTGCCCTTGCCATGGAATTGAAAGAGCAAATGGGTGTGGAGAAGATGATGCAGCGGGAAAAGGAGTTGCTGGACATTGCAATGCCCGGATTAAGAAGCATTGAAGGGATCCATATCCTGGCCAACAATGTGGACGACCGTTTGGGGGTGATCTCCTTCTATCATCCTGAGATCCATTTCAACCTGTTTGTGAAGCTACTCAATGACCGCTATGGTATACAGACCCGGGGTGGATGTGCATGTGCAGGGACCTATGGGCATTTCTTGCTGGAGGTCTCTTATGACCAATCCAGGGAGATCACCGAAAAGATCAATGATGGTGATCTTTCTGAGAAGCCAGGTTGGGTGAGGTGGTCATTGCATCCTACCATGACCGATAAAGAGGTGCTTACGGTTCTGAATGCTGTGAATGAGATCGCCCTTCATCACAAAGAATGGGCGGAAGAATATCTGTATCTTTCAACAAAGAATGAGTTTGTTCATCAATCCCAGAAAGAAGCGCCCCTTGAGGATGATATGATGCGTGACTGGTTCTCACTTTAACGACAGCGAGCTCTAATAATCACCCAAATGATGCAAATCATACCTGTAGAGAGAGGGAAGATCGAACGTGAATTTCTGGATTTTCCCAGGAAGTTGTACCGCAATGATCCCAATTATGTTGTTCCCTTTGACAGGGAGATCAGGAAAGCCTTCAACCGAAAGGTAAATCCATATTTTGATCATGGCGATGCGGTGAGATGGATTGTGGTGAATGAAAAGAACCAGACCGTTGGACGGATCGCTGCCTTTTACGACACAGTAAAGGATACGTCCGATTACGTGAAGAGTGGCGGTTGCGGTTTCTTTGAATCCATCGATGACCATCAGGTGGCAATCCTGCTGTTTGACACGGCAAAAGAGTGGCTCCGGAAAAATGGATATGATGCCATGACCGGGCCTGTCAATTTCGGAGAAAATGATACCAACTGGGGCTGCCTGGTACATGGATTCGTTCCACAGGGGATCGGAATGACCTATAACCTTCCCTATTACAGAGATCTTTTTGAAAGTTATGGTTTTCAGTTGTTCTACAGACAGTTCAGTTTTCACCTGGAGCTGGACAAACCATTCCCTGAAAGGTTCTGGAAGATTGCAGAGTGGATCAATAGCAGGGACGGCTATTCATACAAGCATTTCGATTTTAAACAGACAGCCAGGTTTGTGGATGATACTGTCTCCATTTATAACCAGGCATGGGAGCCTTTAAAAGAGGATTATACCCCCATGGACCCTGCTTCACTCTATGATGAGCTGAGAAAGATGAAAGAGATCATGGACCCGGAAATGATCTGGTATGCCTACTACAACAATGAGCCTATTGCCTTCTTTATGTTTCTTCCGGATGCCAACCAGATCTTTCGGCACCTGAACGGAAAATTACACCTGGTCAATAAACTCAGGTTCCTCAATTACAAGCGTCGGCACACCATTACCAGGGCGCGGGGCGCTGCTGCCGGAGTTGTTCCCAAATTCCAGAATTCGGGCGTTGAATCCGGAATCTTCTACCAGATGAATCAGGTAATGGAGAGAAAACCACACTACAAACAGTTTGAACTCTCCTGGGTAGGTGATTTCAATCCCAAAATGATCGCCATGTATCAGGCCACAGGTGCAACCCATGCCAAGACACACCACACTTACAGGTGCCTTTTTGATCCAAAACAACCTTTCCAGCGTTTTATGGAAGAGGCTGTGGATGAATCAAAGCTTCCCAATTCATCATAAGAAGCTGAACAGGCGCGACATATTTAAATATTTACTTTGAAGTTCTGACAAACATTTTTATCTTTGCAGACCGTTTTGAAAAAAGCGACAGAATTGAAAATAAAAAGACGATGAAAAAAGATATACATCCAAAAAATTACAGGCTTGTTGCCTTCAGGGACATGTCCAATGGATTTACTTTCGTAACCAAGTCAACTGCGGCCTCCAAGGAGAGTGTGAAACTGGAAGACGGAATTGAATATCCGCTCATTAAACTGGAAATTTCCAGCACCTCACATCCCTTCTATACAGGTAAAATGAAGCTGGTGGATACTGCAGGACGTGTTGACAAATTTATGAACCGTTATAAGACACACCTGGACAAGAAGAAAAAATAGAAGGAACAACGTTCCTTTGCGAAGCCGTCTCATTTTTGGGACGGCTTTTTTATTTTATCAAGCTCATCTTTTGATGCTGTGACAGATTCCCTACCTTGAAGTGACAGAAATAGATCCCTTCTGATAGGTTGGCTGCGTCAAACATAATCTCATGCCTGCCTGCCATCTGATATTCATCTGCCAGGGTGTCTACCTCTGCACCGGTCACATCGTAGATCTTCACAGTTACGTTGTTGCTTGCCGGCAGGTTATATGAGATGGTAGTAACAGCGCTGAATGGATTGGGATAGTTAACCAACCTCAGATCCAATGACTCAATCTTTCTGGTGTTTAAAGGATTCGATAAACCTGCTTCCCAGGCAGCTACCACCTCAGGACCAAACCAGTTCAGGTCGCCCAGCGGGTAACCATCATCCCCGGCATGCAGGATTGCCTCATTGGTGGGTGTGAAATCAAATGGCAGGGGCCAGATAAAATCTTTCGGTTCTGCACTGTCCGGGCGCCAGGCGATTTCATGGTCCGGTATCGACGGATCCATGCGGTCCAGCCTCTGTGCCCAGGACGCTTCAAAAGCACCTATTGGGATCTCTCCCATTTCGAACTGAGGATCAAATGAGGTGCCATCCTGGTCCATCCAATTATCCTCAATGGTCCATCCGTATAATTCGCCCAAAGAATCCACAGGCCAGGTGACAAACGGCTGTGTAGTTACATCATTCGCCTCGTTCCACTCCAGCACCCGCTGCTCATTATACTGCAGGTTGTTGGTCACGGCAACTTCCCTTGTCATACCCGGTACATCCACCGAATCGAGCAGATGCGGGAAAATGGCAAAATCGCCATTCAGCGTGTCTCCCATCCTGTAGCTGACATAGTCACCACCCCAAAAAAGTGTATCATAACCTTCAACCCAGATGCGCTCACCCATATAACCTTGTAAAAAGGTATTGAACATAATACTGTTCCTGAGAGAAAAATCCTTGTCTCTGCACTTATGAAAAGTCATACCGAAGGTGTTCACATAGGTGTTGTGGTCGATGAATTGGCTGCCGTTGGGACCTGTTCCCGCAGAAGACATATATTTCCCACCGACAAAAACGGTATTGTTATAGGTCTCGGTAATGATGCTGTCTCCTTTGAAAAAAGGGCCGACATAGCTTCCATAGCTGTCCCAGGGACCGGTGCAGTTATTAAAATGGATGTTGTTGTGGAGGAGAAAGTGACTACCCGGGAATCGATTGGTCTGTATCCATCTTCTGCAACCCTGTATAATACACCCGGATGCTTCGATATCAATATATGGCTTAGTAACTCCACAGATTGCTTCAATCTGCTTATTGGTAGCGGTAAAACCTATAAATCCTATATCTATTAAGGTAAGATCTGCTGCTGCAAAAAACATATAAAAATCATCTTCATGACCGGAAGCTGGGTGCCCCCTGATCACCGCAGGAGGATCTGCATCATCCAGGGTATAGGCCTCACCCCTGATTACAGTAGGTACGGTGATCTCTATCGCCTGACTTACCACATACTCTCTCCCCTTTTGCAGGATCAGTGTATCACCGGGATGGGCATTCATCGCATCAATGATGGTGTTCTCACCCGGTTCAACAATAATTCCCGTTTGTGAATATACCGGCTCATGGCTTAACAGAACCATGCTCAAAGCCATCAAAAAAGCGGTGCGCTTTAATAACAAGCGTGTGGATTTCATCTTTTATATTTTTAACCCGGTGTTCCATTTAATCGGACACCAGATAGTTTTTTTTCTCGGATCATCTATTCATAGGCATTGGATTTTCAGATTATGTCTCATTTGTGTTTGGTACAAACAATTTACTAACTGAATACCACAATAAGTAGCGCAGTAGTAAAGAAGTATACGGGAGCGATCCCAGGTAGAATTCCAATAACTAATTTACAAAAAATCTCTCCCTCAACACCAACATCACCCCCCCCTCTCTCTCATTTTGTGTTATAGAACATGTTTAACGCTTGCAAGGGCAAAAATGCCAGGTGGTTGTTTGCTATGAAAGAGGGACCTGGATGCTGGAAATCCGTTCGTCCCAGAGGGATGAGAATTAGCTCAACATATTTATGTTTACGGCTCATTCCTCCGCAGAAATGAGCTATTTTTGTTCTGGCAATGAGCCGTAAACTCCTATTTCTGATGATGAATAATCCTCAAATCCACCTGTTTGATGATCACTCCTGGGACAATCTCTTGCCCCTCACCTTCACACGTCCGGTTTCCCACTTAAGGGTGGGTATAATTACCATTGCCGAGAAGTGGGAGCATGATCTTGGATCCAAAGCATCCACCCTCACCCGCAAGCACCTCTCGGGGAAATTTCCCTGCCAGACCGGTGAAGATAACCTCTTCATCAATGGTTCACTCCTGCCAGACAGAGAGGTTGTAAAAGCGATCCTTGCATTAAAAAATGCTGAATCCCTGGAAATAGATGGAACTTTGCTGGCTGTGAGGAGCAGTGAGAGGGCGGAACAGTTTGAAGTGAACCGGTGGCTTGGGAAGGGTGGCAACTACAAAGGAGATGTTTCCCTGGTGGACTTTCCCTGGAAGATTTTCGAGCTGAATGGTCAGGAGATTAAAGCTGATTTTCTGCGTCTTACAGCAGGAAGAGAGAGCAGTAAACTGAGTGACACGGTGCAGGTAATCGATGGGGAACGGGTATTTGCAGAACCGGGATTCAAAGGTGAATATATCACCCTGAACGCATCCCTTGGGCCCATTTACCTGGGACGTGACAGTGAGATCATGGAGGGGAGTGTGATCCGGGGCCCGTTTGGCCTGTGTGAAAGATCCACCGTTAAGATGTCCGCCAAGATCTATGGGCCTACCACCATCGGGCCTGATAGTCAGGCAGGGGGCGAGATCAAGAATTCTGTCATTCAGGGCAGCTCCAATAAGAGCCATGATGGATACCTGGGGAATTCTGTGATTGGTGAGTGGTGCAACCTGGGAGCCGATACCAACAATTCCAATCTGAAAAACAACTATTCCGAGGTAAATATCTGGAATTATGCATCCCGGGGGTATATGGGGACCGGGAGTCAGTTCTGCGGCCTGATCATGGGTGACCACTCCAAATGCGGGATCAATACCATGTTCAATACGGGTACGGTTGTGGGTGTTTCCGCGAATATCTTTGGCAGCGGATTTCTTCCGAAATTCGTGCCCTCCTTCAGCTGGGGAGGTGCCGGAGGTTTTACCCATTACCAGTTGGAGAAAATGCTGGAAACTGCTGCCGAAGTGATGAGCCGCCGGGAAACCAGGCTCACAGATGCAGACAGAGCTATCCTGGAGTTTATTTTCAGCTACACGGAAGAATTCAGGAATGGGACCTGACAGAAGCTCCTACTTGATCAGCAATTCATCGAAATCCTCGACCAGTTTTATATCCTTCTGCCAGTCATAAAGGGTAAGTCCCCTCAGGTCATAATAGTAGTCCCAGTAGTTCCTCAGTGCCTGTACAAATCTCCTTCGGGCCACATCTTTCTCGTCAAGTGCATCCTTCAGTTGTAGCACATCGATCTTTCCAATCAGGAAACGTTGCTTGGTCACCTCATAGCTCTTGTCGGCGATGGTATCAGCTTTTGACGCTATGGCTACCTGGTCATCCTGCAGGTTGAACTGCATCACCTGTAGGAATATGTTTTCATTGAAATCAACCTGAGACTGTTGCACGTTGGTTCTAACCACCTCCTGGGCCGACTGGGCCATGCGGTACTGACCGCGGCCCAATCCCCAGTCAAGGATGGGTACCTGTACACCTACCTCAACACGTTGCTGATTAAGCGGATTCTGATACGCAGAAGATAGCTCTTCTGCCACCTGACTCAGCCCAAATTGAGCAAACAGGTCAGCACGTATACCTTTTTGTGACCTGGCCTCCGCCACACGTCGCTCTGCTTCCAGCAATCGCCGTTCCATGTTCAGAATCTCAGGATTGTTTGCTTTGGCCTCAGAAAGTGTGCGGGCATAGTCCATTTCAATAATGGGCACATCCTTGGGCAGGATCAATTGGAGGCTCACCCGTTCATTAAATCCCAGATAAGACCTGAGTCTGGATTTGCGCAGCTCCAGATCAATGGTGGCTTCATTCATCGCTGTACCTGAATTCAGAAAACTCAGTTCCATTTGAAGTAATTCATTTTCCGCAATGGTGCCCAACTGATAACGCCCCCTGGCAATCTGATAAAGTGTATCGTTATTGGCGTAATTTTTCTCCGCGATCTCCAGGTTAATCTGGGCTAGTGTCAGATCGAAAAAATAGCCCACCGCCCGCTGGTTCACATGTTCCATGGCATTGATATAGTTCAGTTTGGCCTCTTCAAATTTCATGGGTTCAATCTTTCGGTCCCACTTCAGGGAATTGTACCCATTGATGGGCTGGAAAAAACCGATGGTCACCGGGTAGGCCAAATAGGTAGTCGGGGGCTCATCCCCGAAGTTATCGTTTCTCTGAAGCTGGGAAGATACAAACACCCGTCCGCCGGTAAGCCCGATATTCTGGTTCAGCTGCAGATCCAGTGAAGTTTGCATGTTGGATCTGGAAACGAATTTTTCAGATCCATCGGGTTGGGTCACACTCTCCATGGCATTGTTCAGGGACGGGACGGTAGCTTCCAGGGAGAGGCCCGGCCTGAATCTTGCCAGATGAGTCCTGTATTCCCAATAGCTGGTCCGGACCTGGTGTCTGGATATGAGTGCCAAAAGCGATTGCTCCCTGGCAAGTTCAATTACCTCGGGAAGTGAGAGTACTTTTATCTCCGGTTCAGCTTGTGATTGAGCAGAAATATGCAGACTAACGGTCAGTGAAAGAAATAGAAATGCGATGCGATACATGTTATTCATACCTTAATGATTCGATGGGATCCTTTTCTGAAGCCCGTTTGGCAGGAGAGTATCCGAAGATGACTCCAATGGATGCTGAAACTACAAATGCAATAATGACACTGATGGGTGTAACCTCAGTTTGGATGTCGGCAAACCGGGTAATTAACCAGGAAGATACTATTCCGATCATCACCCCAAGTAAACCGCCGATCACACTGATCAGAACCGCTTCGGAGAGAAACTGAACTACAATGTCCCTTTTCTGCGCCCCGATGGCCAGCCTCGTTCCGATCTCCTTGATACGTTCCATCACAGAAGCAAACATGATGTTCATGATACCAATCCCCCCCACCAGCAGGGATATGCTGGCAATGGCACCGAGCACGATGTTAAAAATATCCTTGGTGCGCTGCTCCTGTTTCAACAGCAGCTCGGGCACCGTGATCTCAAAGTCCTTCACCTCCTCATGACGCCTTAGCATGAGCCTGGCCAGCATCTCGGTTGAAGGAGAGAGTTCTGATGACTCATTTACCTGAACGATGATGCGGTCCAGCTGGTGGTAATTGGAAGATCCTGACGGTTTAAAACCGAAAGCGGCAGCAAATCTTCCGAAATAAGCTCTCTGGGTACTCCCTTTTATGCGGGAAGCCACCAGGGCCCTGTTCTCAAACCTTAACAGGGTGGTCTTAACCGGAACATAAATATTATCATTCATCACATTGACCCCGATATTCTCAAACCGGGTCAGGCTCACGTCATTCTTTTCCAACACTCCGACCACCTTCAACCATACCTTGTCAAATTTGATATACTTCCCTATGGGATTCTCTTTGCTGAAAAACTTGTTTTTGATATTGGCACCGATCACGCACACCGGAATACCGTTCTCCTCCTGGTAACTATTGAAAAACGTTCCTTCCTGAAGGGGAAGATTGAAAATATCGTAATACTCGTTGGATACCCCCAGCAGTTTAGCTGTGGCTCGTTTCCCTCCCTTGATCACATAACTGTTCAGGGTGATTTCCGGCGAGGCCATGTTCACTGTGGGTAGTACCTCTTCAATGGCCTCCAGATCCTCCAGGGTGAGCCCCGGGGAGAATTTCTTGGCCTGTTTTTCCCCATTTTCATCGGAATCATCGCCATTGGCAGATTCTAAAATGGGAGTGATCATGATGTTGTTGACCCCCACCATCTTAATCTGTTCAAGGATCTCCTGTTGTGCACCCTTGCCGATGGCCAGCATGGTAATTACAGCAGCCACTCCGAAAATAATCCCCAGTGCTGTGAGAATACTGCGCATCTGGTTTGCCATGATCGATTCGATGGCAATAACAACGTCATGTAAATACCTGCCCATCATTCTATCCCTTAGTTCTTTTTACCTGTCCGCCCTGAGGTCTGCCCCGGAAATTTTTTGGTCTTTCTTGCTGATTTTTCAGCTGCTGCTCTTCACGTACTCTTTGCTCCTCTGCTTTTCTTTTCTCAATCTCCTCAATCAGGGCAAGTCCGGTATAATCAAACGACTCGGGATCTTCAGGAAGAGAGAGGTAAAGTTTTTCACCCCTCTTTAGTCCCATCTCAACGATGATGTTGTTCTCATTGGATTCTCCCAATACGACAATTTGCTTCTCTCCGCTCCGGGTGTAAACAAATGTAAGACTGTCATTGGCATGAACTGCCTCCAGGGGTACAAAAAGCACACTATCCAACACATCGGTAATCACTTCATTGCTGGTGGTCATGGAGGGTCTTAAAATTGAATCGTGTTCATAGAGGGCAATGCGTACCTCGAACACTTTGGCGTCGGTATTGGGAAGTTGCTGACCAATATTGGCCACTTCTAAAACCTCTCCCGTAAATCGTTTTTCGGGAAAAGCATCCACCCCAATCTTTACCTCCTGTCCCTCCTTGAGCTTGCTGATGTCTATTTCATTCACATAGGTCATTGATATCATGGCCGATAGATCGGGGAGGGTGGCCACAGCCAGATCCCAGGTGTTTATTTCGGAACCAGCTGTCCGTTTCTGTCCATTCCAGTCCTTTTTGTAGATCACCATTCCGGATGCAGGGGCCATAATGTCAAACTGAGCCATTACCGCCTCCATCTCACTTTTACTCCTTCGCTCCTTGGCCAGGTTTATCTCTGCTTCGCGCATCTCGGCCGCTGCCTGTTGTACCTTCAGGGAATAGTTCTTTTCAGCCTGTTCAAAGGCCCGGGAAGCTTTCTCCAATGAAATTTCTGCCTGCCGGATGGTGGCGGGAGGCTCAAACTGGGATTGTTCCAGTGTGATCTCTGCCTCTTCCATGGTAAAATTGAGATTGATCAGATCGTCCCTCAGCTGCCTCAATTGCATGGTGGTGTCCAGTTTGGTACGGGTGTACTCCGATTTCTGTTTTTCAAGATTATCAAGAATATCTTTCAAAGAGTTATCTGCCTCAGAGCGGTCCAGCGTGGCTACCCAGGCACCAGAATCCACCACTGTTCCTTCAGGAATCAGGTCCTGGATCTTCACCCGGTGAATCCGCAAATTCCGGCTGCGAAGCGATGAGGGTGCCTTGATTTCGGTCTCCCTGATGGCTTGCAGCTCACCGGTGATCATCACCGCAATATCAAATTGTCCGAATTGAACTTTTGTTTCCAGCACAACGTCCTTCTCCTTACCAGACATGGCCGAGTAAAATACAAGTGCAGCGATGAGTACCACAGGAACTAAAATGGCTATAAGTGTTTTTCTTTTCATAGGGCTGCTAAATAAAATCTATTTTAATAATTGATCTATGGTTGTTATTGCTTTTTCTACCAACCGGTCCGCTTCTTCTTTATTACCGGCCTCGGCATAAAGCCTGATAATGGGTTCGGTATTGGATTTTCGCAGGTGTATCCATCCATCTGGCATATCCACCTTCACTCCATCTACCCTGTTTATATCAAAATCGGAATACTCCTTTGCAAAATCTGCCAGAAGCTGGTCAGCATCGGTATGTTCCGGCAATGTTACCTTGTTCTTTGAAATGAAATAGTCGGGATAACATTTCCTGAGTTCACTGCAATTCAGACCGCTTTCAGCCAGGTGTGTAAGGAAAAGGGCAATGCCCACAAGGGAATCCCTTCCATAGTGCAATTCTGGGTATATGATCCCGCCATTTCCTTCACCCCCGATCACACACTGGTTCTGCTTCATTGCTTCCACCACATTGACCTCTCCTACAGCTGATGGTATGTGGGATTGATTATACTCTTCAGTGACATCCCGCAGGGCCCTTGAAGAGGAGAGGTTGGAAGCAGTATTGCCCGGTGTTTGGGAAAGAATGTAGTCAGAAACGGCTACCAGTGTATACTCTTCACCAAACATGGATCCATCTTCGCAAACAATGGCCAACCTATCCACGTCAGGATCTACCACAAAACCCACATCTGCTTTTTCCCGGACCATGGTTTTGGATATTTCGGAAAGATGCTCCGGGAGTGGCTCCGGATTGTGTGGAAATTCGCCGGTGGGTTCGCAATAGAGTTCAATAATCTCCTGTACCCCCAGTGCTTTTAATAGCTGGGGCAGGACAATCCCTCCTACTGAATTAACACAGTCAATGGCCACGCGGAATCCCTTCTCTCTAATTTTTTCAACTTTCACCAGGTTCAGATCCAATACCTGGTCGATATGTTTGACATCCATTCCCTCCAAGGGTTTAATGGCTCCCAGTTTTTTTACATCTGCATAGCTGTAATCATTGGACCGGACCTTTTCAAGGATCGCTTCCCCATCCTTTGCAGAGAGGAACTCTCCTTCGCTATTCAGCAGTTTTAATGCATTCCATTGAGCCGGGTTGTGACTGGCGGTGAGGATAATACCTCCATCTGCTCCAAGTTCAGTCACTGCTATTTCCACCGTAGGCGTGGTGGCCAGTCCCACCTGGTACACATTTAATCCCATGGCTGACAGGGTTGCTGTTACCAGCTGTTCCACCATGGGACCAGAGATACGTGCATCCCTGCCCAGCACCACAGATGGTTGATCTTTGCCCGACCGGGCGATTATCCATGAAGCATATGCCGAAGTAAATTGTACAGTATCAATGGGGGTTAAACCCTCTCCCGGAGTTCCCCCGATGGTACCACGGATCCCTGAAATTGATATAACTAGACTCATTATTTACAGATAATTATAAAATCATAAACTTGTAATATGTCTGATTTTTGAAACGCTACTAAAGTTAAAATTATTATTCCAAGAATGTTTCTTAATTAGCTGTATCTTTGTACCCTTTAACATAAATTAAGAATCAGAACATTGAACAGATCCGGTTCACATAACAAAGGGAGGAAATCTCCATCAGGTCCAGGCAACCGATCCTCTGGTAGTAACAGGGGTAAAGGCAGTAGCAGGTCAGCTGGTCAGGGCAGAGGAAAACCTGAAGGTGGAAGCCGCAGTTACTCAAAGGGATCAGGCAGAGAAAAACCTGATGGTGGAAGCCGCAGTTACTCAAAGGGCCCAGGAAAGATGACGCTGAAGGATGACAAAGTGCGGTTAAACAAATTTATTGCTGCATCGGGCATCTGTTCCAGGCGGGAGGCTGACCAGCTTATTACTGCAGGTTTGATCTCTGTAAACGGTAAGGTAATCACCCAACTGGGGACAAAAGTAAACCCTGGAGACGATGTGCGTTACAACGGTGAACGCATGAGAAATGAACAGAAGGTATATCTACTGCTCAATAAGCCCAAGGATTACGTAACAACCACAGATGATCCCAAAGAGCGGAAGACTGTCATGACGCTTATTCAAAATGCCTGTCACGAAAGGATCTACCCTGTGGGCCGCCTGGATCGCAATACTACCGGAGTACTTCTGTTTACCAATGATGGCGATTTGGCTAAAAAACTGACCCATCCGGGTCAAAACAAAAAAAAGATTTACCATATATTTCTGGAAAAAGCTTTCAAGGCTGGTGATATGAAAAAACTGGCTGACGGGATCACCCTGGATGATGGATTCATTCAACCTGATGCGATCAGTTACGCCAGCAGCGAGCACAAACGTGAAATTGGACTTGAGATTCACTCCGGACGGAACCGCATCGTAAGACGTATGTTTGAATCCCTGGGCTACAGGGTGATGAAACTGGACCGGGTCTATTTTGCCGGTCTCACCAAGAAAGATCTCTCCAGGGGTAAATGGAGGTTCCTTTCTGAAAAGGAGATCAGCATGCTGAAAATGAACGCATACGAATAGTGGCATGGCACACAAAGCTGGATATGTGAATATTATTGGCAGGCCCAATGTTGGAAAATCTACCCTCATGAATGCCATGGTTGGAGAAAAGCTCTCCATTATCACTGCTAAGGCACAAACTACCCGGCACAGGATACATGGCATCCTGAACGCTCCGGATTATCAGATTGTATTCTCCGATACGCCGGGCATTCTGGACCCAAATTATAAACTTCAGGAAGCCATGCTTAAGGCTGCCAGATCGGCGCTGACAGATGCAGATATACTGATCTACCTCACCGAAACCGGAGAGAAACCGGACCCTGAGAATACAATACTTCAGAAGGTGTCACGTGCCAAGGTTCCGGTACTGCTGGTTATCAATAAAATTGACCTGAGTAATCAGGAAGAGGTTGAGAAGTGCATCAAAGATTGGGATCAAATCCTGCCCAAGGCAGAAAAGATTCCCATAAGCGCCCTGAGAAATTTTAATGTGGACCGGATCTTCAACCGGATCCTGGATCACCTGCCTGAATCACCGCCCTACTACTCAAAGGAGGCGCTGACCGACAAATCAGAACGGTTCTTTGCAGGGGAGATGATCAGGGAGAAGATATTGCTCTACTACAAGCAGGAGATCCCCTATGCGGTAGAGATTGAAATCGAATCGTTCAAAGAGGAGCACAAGCTCATCAGGATCAGTGCGCTGATATATGTGGAACGGGAGAGTCAGAAAGGGATCCTGATTGGCAATGAAGGAAAAGCCCTGAAAAAAGTGGGCAGGGAAGCCCGGTTGGACATGGAATCCTTTTTCCAGAAAAAGGTGTTCCTGGAATTGAGGGTCAAGGTAAAAAAAGAGTGGCGCAATAACGATCGGTTTATCAAAAATTTTGGGTACCACTAAAGCTAATTGTACATGGGAAATATTGTTGCCATCGTAGGTAGACCTAATGTGGGTAAATCCACCTTTTTCAACCGCCTGACCGAAACCCGGCAGGCCATTGTGGATGAGGTAAGTGGAGTGACACGCGACAGGCACTATGGCAGGGTGATCTGGAACGGAAAAGATTTCAGCATCATCGATACCGGAGGGTATGTGACCAATTCCGATGACATTTTCGAAGAGGAGATCAGGAAACAGGTGATCCTTGCCATTGAAGAGGCCGATGTGGTGGTCTTCCTGGTGGATGTGATATCAGGTATCACCGATCTGGATGAGACCATAGCAGGTATGCTTCGCAAAATCAACAAGCCGGTGCTGCTTGTTGTCAATAAAGTGGATAATTCCGAACGGTTATATGATGCCACACTGTTCTATGGACTAGGGCTGGGGGACTATTTTACAGTCTCTTCCATCAATGGGAGCGGGACCGGTGACATGCTGGACAAACTCACCTCCATGCTGGCAAAAGAGGAGGAAGAGGAGGAAGAGGAGATTCCGAAAATTGCCGTTGTGGGCCGTCCAAATGTTGGGAAATCATCCCTGGTCAACGCTCTGATCGGCGAGGAACGCAACATTGTAACCCCCTTATCGGGTACCACCCGTGATTCGATTCATACACGTTACAACAAGTTTAACCATGACTTCTACCTGGTAGATACTGCCGGCCTCCGCAAAAAGGGGAAGGTGAAAGAGGACCTGGAATTCTATTCTGTGATGCGGTCAGTCAGGGCCATTGAGCACGCCGATGTGTGCATGCTGCTTATGGATGCCACCGTTGGTATTGAAAGTCAGGATGTGAATGTCTTTCATCTTATTGAACGAAACTGGAAGGGGGTGGTGGTCCTGGTCAATAAATGGGACCTGGTGGACAAGGAGACCCAGACCATAAAAAAGTTGGAGGAGCAGATTAAAAAGCGGCTGGAGCCCTTTGACGACGTTCCGGTACTATTTGTTTCTGCCCTTACCAAACAGAGGATCCATAAAGCATTGGAGGTTGCCATTGAGGTGTATGAAAATCGTAAAAAACGGATCTCCACCTCCCGGTTAAATGAGGTGATGCAGCAGGCCATTGAAGAGTACCATCCTCCCGCTGTGAAAGGGAAGTATATCCGTATCAAGTATGTTACGCAGTTGCCCACACATGCGCCGGCTTTTGCCTTTTATTGCAACCTGCCGCAATATGTGAGAGAAGCTTATAAAAGGTATCTTGAAAATCAGTTGCGTAAACATTTTAAGTTCACAGGTGTTCCCATCAGGATATTTATGAGAAAAAAATAGGCAAGATTTTTGTAGTATTGTACATCATATGAGAAACATTGTCCTAATCATAGGAATTGCATTGCTGCTTTTTGTTTCCTGCAACAAGATTGACCCGGAATATCCGGACGAACCGGTCATTGACTACCAGTCATTTAGTCTCTTTATTACAGTGGACGCGCTAAATAATAAAACCCTGGTAGGTCAGCTCACCTTTGATTTTACAGATGGAGACGGGAACCTGGGACTACATCCACTGCCCGACTCTTCGGGTATAAACCTGCCAGACAGCGTGAAGTACAACTTTTTCCTTCAATTGTACGATTTGAAGGGATATGAATATGAGAAGATACCGGAGGAAGATGGAGGAATTTTAAAATACCGGATTCCCTTCCTGGACAAGCAGCCCCTGAGGGGGACCATAGACCTTGAGATATATTATCCTGTTATCGTTGATCATGATACGATCTTCTATACCTTTTATATATTTGACAGGGAGTTCAACCGCAGCAATACCGATACCACCGACGTGATCGTGTTAAGCGGAATTGATCTGGAGGAAATTTAAACAGGCTACAATTTAATTCCCATAAACAGTACATCATCCACCTGCTCCAGATCCTCTTTCCAGAGGAAGAAATTGCTCTTGATATAGTTGTACTGCTCGTCCATGGGTTTGTCATGGATATCCCTCAGCAGGTTCTTGAGCCTGACCATCTTGAATTTTCGACCCAGCGGACCGCCAAACTGGTCGGGATACCCGTCCGAGAACATATAGATAATGTCTCCCTTCTTCAACTGGAATTCCTGGTCAATGAAATCTTTGTCCAGTTTGTCTTCATCCAGCTGTCCTCCAATGGAACTTCTGCTCCCCTTCACATAGATCTGCTCCCCGCCTGAATAGATGATCACCGGTCGCATGGCGGAACTGACTTTGAATTTGTAGGTTTTCATATCCACTTCAGCAACAATGATATCCATGCCATCGTTGGAACCGGTGGTTTCCACATTCTGGTTCAACGCTTCCCTTACCTCGTTGTCAAGGGTCCTGAGAACCTCCGACGGGGTCTGGATCCCTGCACGGAGACAGATATCCTTGATCATGGTAGTACCGATCATGGACATGAAGGCCCCCGGTACACCGTGACCGGTAGAGTCGGCACAGACCACCATGAATTTATTCTCGCTCACTTTTTCATACCAGTAGAAGTCTCCGCTCACAATATCCCTGGGTTGATAGAAAACAAAACTGCCTGTGAAGGCATCATGTAATTTCTTGATAGGAGGTAAGATGCTGGCCTGGATTCGCTGTGCATAATTGATGGAGTCAGTAATATCCCTGTTCTTGATCTCGATCTCCTCTTTTTGCATAACCACTTCCCGGGTCCGTTCGTCCAGTTGCCGCTGCAGGTACTCCTGGATTGCTTTCTGGTTGCGCTCCCTGATCTTAAAGATGATGAAAATGGCAGTCAACACAAGCATGACCAATGAAACAATGAACCACCACGCTTTCCACACAGGGATCTTCACATTGATACTTAGTGTCAGGGGGACAGGAGTACAATTGCCATTGGCATCACATGCCCTGAGCATGAAAGTATAGTCTCCATCTTCCACCCTGCCATAGAAGGCAAAAGACTCATTGGAAAAGTCCCTCCACTCCTCTTCATGTCCATCGAGCTTGAACTGGTATGTTACCTCCTCCGGATTACTCAGGTTGATCCCCACGAAATCAATACGAATTTTGTATTTATCATATTTAAGCCTGATTGGTTCGGAAAAATCATAAGGAATATCTGATATGACTACCGACTTCAGGCTGAGCCTGGGTGGTATGGTATCTTCCTTGGCCTGAAATGCATCATACCGGATCACTCCATTGGTGCTCCCCAGAAACATTTTTCCGTTGCTTTTGGTAGCTACTGCATTGTTAAGGATATCCGAGTTAAATCCTGATTCCTTCCCATAGGTGCGAATTGTCTCATGTTTCGGACAGATCCGGCTGAGTCCAAACCTGTGTCCTACCCAGATATAACCATCCGGGTCAATCCCAATGGCATAGGTATAATTATTTTTGAGTCCCTGATTGGTGCCGTACCATTTGAGAGAATCTTCTGTAAATCTGAATACCCCATAACCGAAAGTCCCTGCCCAGAGCACTCCGTTTTTATCCTCTGCCAGTGTTTGAAATTCAAGTGGTTTCCCTTCGATAAGGAACTGCTTATCGGAATTAATGCTGACCAGACCTTTGGTTTCGGTTGCGATCCATACCACCCCTTTACTGTCCACCAGGAGATCATTGATCTTGTTATGGGGCAACCCGTTGAGCGTAGTGAATGAATTTCGTCTTCCGGTAGATGGTTGAAGAGAATAGACCCCGTTATTGGTTGCAACAACTATGCTATCGGCTTGTCCATCAATGGCATTGATGATATTCTCCAAAGAATTTCTGGAAATGAATAACGGAGTAATCCTGGAGCTGCCTTCTCTCTTGAGATAGAGTCCCCGATGTTCGGTCCCAATATAGAGATCATTGTTCTGGTCCACATAAAGAGCGGTCACTCTGTCCTCCGGAAGCCCGTCACCTGTTCCCAGTATTGTAATCTCTTCAGATGCATCGTCGCTGAAGTGTGCAATTCTGCCATAACCTCCAAACCAGTGATCATCTCCTTTCAGGTATACAGCGTTCACCTCAAGCTCATCTTCATCATCCCATATATCGAAAAAGGTAAATGCCTGGTCACGAAGCACAGCGATTCCATTCCCCTGGGATGAGAACCATTGGTTTCCTTCATCATCAATAAATACCTCATCTATATTCTCATTGGGGATATCTGATTCCACATCAAAAACGACAGAACTTCCCAGGTTGCCCCGTTCATCCAACTCAACCCGGTGAAGACCCAAACCATGATCGGTAATCCATACCCTCCGGTCGCCGTCAAAGACAATTGAAGAGATCCTGGCATAGGCCAATCCCTGCTCTTCTCCAATTTTCTCCACAAGGTAATCTTCCGGATTATAACCCACTCCGGTTACACGAAACAATCCTTCATCTACGGTCCCCACCCAGTATTCATTTTCATTCACTGAAGGAACGATTTCCTGGACCGGCAGGTATTGAAGAGCGGGAAAGTTCCCGGTATGAATGTAGGTTTCAAGCTCGTGGTCAAACCTGTATAAACTCAAATTCTCATTGCAACCTACCAAAAGGTTTCCATCTGCAATAATCTGGAAATCATTGAGAAATTTTCCTGCAAATGGATCGGAAGGGTCATTGGGATCACCCCTGTATGTAAACTCAAGATCGGGACTGATCTCCAGCAATCCGGTTTGTTGACACAGCACCAGGATATTTCCTTCTGCATCCTCCCTGATGGCATGAATGGGTGATCTGTATCCATCACCCGGATCGATGAGTCGGAATGAACCATTCACCAACAATGAAAGATATCCATTCTCATGACCAAACCACAACCTCCCCCTGGAGTCCAGCAGACTGGAAAAGGCAATGCTCGCCGGAATGGAGTCTCCTCTGAAATCCTGGTCAAACACTTTTCCATCAAACCTGCATAACCCCTGGGTAGTCCCAATCCAGAGAAATCCCTGTTGATCCTGGTTGATGGTATAGGCAAATTTATCGCACAACCCATCTGCCACATCAAAATTGAAGAATTTGTATGATTGGGAATATACACTACTAAAAAGCAGGAACAACACGAACAGGACCGGGTACCTTTTCACTCGAACAATATATAATTTGTTTTTAATCACTCAATGGGCAGAAACTCCACCTCTCCCTTGTATTTGGGGACTCCCCCCATGGGTATGGTATAGAAAGGGAGGGCTTCATCTCTCTGGTTTCGAACATTTACGACCACATTGTTATTGCGTACCAGGGGCCTTGCTTTTACAAAACGAAAATCAAAAGATGTTTCGATCTCCTCCTCCTGTACCCTCAACTCATCCTTGCGCCAATCGTCTTCTCCTGAGATCATTACATCACTTCCCTGCCTGGCCACCGAGATTACCACAATATTGCCATCATCGTCCCAGTCAAAATTACGGATCTGCACAGTGACAGTTCCCTTCTCAATATAAGGATAGATATGGGAAACCTCTTCATAATCATTATGCATTCTGAAGGAGTATTCATAGGCAAATGCATTGGCTCCTTCGATGGGCCTGTTTTCATCGGCATCGGTACTGAGGTAATAGCGGTACATGTTTCCATCATCTCCTGCCACCCCCTCACATATGATCTTAAATATCCTCCCTTTGTAGTACTCAACATATTCACCCTGGGCAGGATTGAATGGCCCAAAGGTATACCAACTGTTGTCATACCTTGGATTCTGGGCAAAGGCCCTGGATGCAAGCAATGTACCACTCTTATAGTTGCCAGAAGGATTTGTCTCCTTGGCATCAACCTCAGTCCAACACTTCTCCCCTCCAAATACCTCATACACACTTCTGGTGTTCCAGGCACCTGCGATCTCATCCACATCACCCCCCGTATCGGGATCAAATACCCGGATAAAAAAAGGTTGGTCATACTCCTCAGGGATCAGAAAGAAGAATGCCTGTGAAAAATCATCATCCCCCCAGCTGGTCTCCGCTTCCAGCCCGAAGGTCATCAGGTAAGGAATATTCTCCTCCACATTGGGAACCGGCTGGGCGATTCCCAATATACTGAAGGTTAGTAATATAAATATATATAATTGCTTAATCATCTTATTCCATTTTGTATAGAGTTTAAAAGTATACAAAATCCGTGCAAAATAAAACCTGAGTTATTAAACATCGGGGTAATCAATTGAAGGAGAGGAAAACAGGTGTTAGTTCGGTGCAACCACAATGACATCCCTGAAGTTGGAGCGCACCTCGGGATCATCCCTTCTTCTCTCCTTTCGCTTCTCAACTCCCAGGATCACACGGTACCTTCCCGGATAGAGGAATGTATGATCTGTTTTGATGCCTTCACCGAATCTTCCATCACCAAATTCCCAAAGATACCTATCCACATTATACCCTGGCAGATAGGTGCTGCTGGCATCAAATTCCACAGGAGTGTTTACAGGAATGGTATCCGGACAAACGATCACGGCTTGTTCATTTAACCGGATATTCAATGTATTTACAGTCTGACCTACCACAAAGGTGTCCAGTTGTATATCAAATACCCTCAACTCACATACATAGGTTCCCGGCTCAGGGAACTTGTAGATGATCTCATGTCCCGGAATTTCAAGGGTATCATTGATTACCCATGAATACCTGAAAAGATTGTGATCCACCGTATCCAGGTTCCGGTCCCATATCTTATACTTATAATAGGTCTTTTTTATGGGTTCGGGTGTCCCGAAAGGTGGTATATCGTATTCGAATCTAAAGATCTCTTTGGAACGACTCTGTCGATCACTGGTAAGATATCCAAATTTATAATCTTCGCTGAAATAGACATGATAATCATTGGAGAGGCCGTTGAGACGGGGTGGTAACTTTACAGCCTGGTTCCATTTTCCACCCTTAAATGTGGTTTCGTAGAGATCAAATCCACCTATGTTGTCGTGGCCATCGGATGAAAAATAGAGTGTTCCGGAAACATGGATGAAAGGATATAACTCATTGCCGGCTGTATTGACAGCTGCTCCCAGATTCTCGGGTTTCGACCAGGAGCTTCCCTTCAATTTGGAACGGTAAAGATCAAATCCCCCCCTTGAATCTTCAAAATTGGCTGCAAAATAGAGGGTCCGCCCATCGTGAGAAAGTGCAGGCGAAAACAACCATGCAAAGTCATCATTGTATTCATACTCCCTGATATTCAGCCATTCACCATCCACATTCTCGGCAAAGTAGAGCCCTAACGGATCAAAATCCCTGTTGGCCTCCGAAGGTCGCTGTTGGGAAAAGACCATGGTTTTGTAATCTCCCGAAAAAGAGAGCGGACCATCATGCTGCTGGGATACCAATGCATCAATGAATGGCTTTTTCTGACCGGTTTTTTCATTGTATTGAAAAATGGTAAACAATCTTCGACCTTCGGAGTCTGTGGGACTGCTGGCTCCCACGCTGGTGGATTGGGTAATGTACACCAACAGGGAATCTGCTTCATTTTTATAGGGCAGCGCCACTGCTTCATCCATTCCGGTGGAGATCCTGGTGCGTTTTTTCACCTGGTAGTAGTCCTGACCCACCACTACCGGCAGCAGGATTATCAGGGACAATATGGTTAATGCAGCCTTCTTCATGATCTAAAAATAGAAGGGATCATCGGGTATGGTATGAATCACAGGCCTCAGTTCCCAGCGCAAAACAACTTCGTGACTCCCGCCCAGTGCCTTGCTTACAGGACCCGTATTAAATGTATAGGCATATCCAACCAGCCATTGTGGGTTCACCTTAAAATTCAGCAGGGCAATGGCAAAATTGGGGTAATCATACGCACCGCCAATAAACACCCTGGAATCCATCAGCCCCACATTCATGCTTGCCTTAAAAGAGGTGTATGCCTGGTTGTAGTCAATCATCACCGAGGGTTTCAACTTGAAATCTCTGCTGATATCAAAGAGGTAGGCACTGGTAAGAATAAACCTGTACTGGTCAAAATTAACTGTGCCAATGGACTCGCTCTCCCTGGGTATGGAGAGCAGTTCGGGTACCGAGAGTCCCACAAACAGTTTATCCGTATAGTAAAGAATACCGGTCCCGAAATTGGGAAACCAACGCTGATAAGACCCTGATGGAAAGGCAGGATCAGGATCATCCCTTAATGGAATTCCGGACATATTGCTGTTTACCCCATATACCCCGGCCGAGAGGCCAAAGGAGAGTCTTCCGCTGCCCATATAGATCCGGTAGGCATAGGTACTCATCACCGACATAAGATTCTGATAAGGAGGCGTAGTATTGTAGGCAACAATCCCCCCTAACGCCACTTTTGAATTGCCCACAGGTGTGTGGACATTCAGTTGCATGTCCTGCGGACCCAGATCTCCATAAAGGGCAGATCTGTATAGTGAGCTGACACTGAAAGCATCTCTGAATCCGGTAAAAGCAGGATTAATGGTGGTCCAGGTAAGGTGATAGTTGCTCACAGACGGGATCAGCGTATTCTGTGATAAACCGGCAAGGGTCATCAGCAAAAGAATGTATGTGAGCAGATTCCTTTTCATAAACTATTCACTTACCACAACAATTGATCCTTGAAGTTCATATCTTATTTCGTATATGAAAAAATACCCCGCATAATAGTAAGTGCCCGAGGGTACCAGGTTTCCATTGGAGGACAAACCATCCCAGACCACCAATTCATCCTCCTGCAATCCATTGGTGATCAGCGAAGGATCAATATCCAGGCCACCTACATTATCCTGGTCGATGGTCACTACAGTGTTACCCAATGCATTAAAAAATGAAATGGAGAATTCATCGGCATAGGCCAATCCCTGCATGATGAAATACTCATTGTGCATATCTTCGTTGGGCGAAAATCCGTCGTATCGTTTCAGCTCGTTGCGAAGTACAATCGTCACATCACTTGATGTTACACAGATCCCTTCATCCGATCCGTTGGTTACTGTCCAGTTGAATTTATTCTCCTCTCCCAAGGCCAGCTCAGAGGCGTAGGTGTTGTGGGCATGCTCATCGGCAATGATCCCGCCCCCCGAAACCAGTTCCCAGGTTCCCACACCTGCTGTGGGCGGATCCGCATTCAACTGGATGGTGTTGATCATGTAGATGAAGGTATCTCTTCCCGCATATGCATCAGCTGGTTGTTCAAAGTAATGGATGTCAATCATATCTTGTCCGGCGCAATCACCCGCCTCACTGGTAAAGGTCAGGGTATACTTCCCAAATGCATCATGATTGTTTGGAATGGAGGCCAGATACTCATCTTGATTGAGTTTTGTGAAGAAGACCCCTGAGGGATCATTGCTCCAGGAAGCTGTTCCATTATCGGCATCAGCCACCAGGGTCACCGTCGTATTGCACACCTTAAAGCTGTCCCTGGCCGCTCCATCCACCAGGATTTGAGGCTCCGGCTTTCTGAAAACATGAATGGGTACCACTCCTGACATATTGCCGGCAGGCGCAGTGCAGGAGTACCTTCCTCCAACCGAGTGATAGGTGATGGATTCCAATTCGTAATTGAGCTCCAGGCTATCCACATCAATATCCAATGTAACGGGCAGGGTGCCATCGCCGGTCACTTCAAGGGGCCCGATCCCGGTAGCAACCTGATTCTTCAGGGTCACCTCCCATGGCAGTACATAGGTTTCGAGTCCGTCCATATTCAGGTCAATGGCCAGCCCAATATCCTGCTCGCACGCCCTGAAGGCATCGTCGGTAAGTGTTCCACCAGGAAGTTCCATCACCGTGATGGTCATGGATTCGGACAGATCCGTACACGCTCCGATTTGAACCAAACGTTTATAATTGTAATTCCCCAGGGCATTATAAGGATCGGTGGTAAAGTCCTCCTGATCAGAGCCGGGAAGGTCACTGCCTGCATCCAGGTCTTTCCATGTGTAGAGAGGTGTAAGCCCCTCTTCACCCACAGGAGTCTCCCCCAATAATGTTTTTGTATCGGCAAAACAGACCGAATCGAATTGCACAATGGTGTTCCCTGTGATCCCAGTGTGCAGTGTCACATGGAGCTCGGTGGTATCTTTGCATACCTGTTCCGGACCTGTACCCGGACCACTGAAAATAATTCGTCTGTACCAGCGGTCATGTTCACTATCCAATGGGGATGGATCTGTGATGGAGATCTCATCCGATCCAATGGTGACCCAGGATTCAGGGCTATCCTGTCCGGCAGCCACCTCCCACTTGTAAGTCCATGCACCATCCCCCCCCATTGGAGTGGTTCCATTGAGCGGATCCACCTGGTCACCCTGACACTTCTCATTATCTGCCACAGTGATCACATTGTTGGTAATGGATGGCAATACATTGATGGCCAGTTCAGTGCCGTTGTTGAGGCATACATCCCTGTTCACACCACCTGATCCCACCACCCTTCTGAATAGGGTGGTATCGCCACTCATCACACCGGGATCGAAATTGCTCTTTATATCATTGATCCCTGTGGCCGCTCCCCATCCGGTGGATGCAGTGCGTGACTGCCAAAGGTATTTGTACTGGCCAGGTACCCCTCCGCCCGGATCGGACCCTGTTAACAGATCCGGCTGATCACCAGTGCAGACTGTCTGGATGGCTGAGATGGTGTTGTCTGTGATCAGGGCGATATTCAGAATCTCCACATAATCGCTGGTGGCCGTACAGGCATCATCACTCCCCGACAATACGCCCCTGCGGAAGTAGGTGGTTTGTGTAAGTGCTGGTGGCGAAAATGTTTCGGAGGTCACACCTACATCTGTCCAGTCTGTTGCATTGGTAGATGAAAACCATTGATACCGGATATCGGACTGATCCCCGTCGGCGGGGGGCCCTGATTGACTGGTGAGTTCATCCGGAAGCTCCGTATTGTAACATACCGTATCGAATGGGGTGATCTCAAAGTTTGTCAGAGGCTCCAGTACCGTGACAGTCAATGGAGCAGAGGTATCCACACATACTCCTGCATAAGCTATCCTGGCAAAATTGGTGGTCGTATCAAGTCCGGGAGCCTGGTATGTGGCACCGGTGATATCGCCGGGTCCGTCTGCATCGGTGAAACCCGAGCCATCATTTTCATCTTTTTGCCACCTGTAGGTATAGGTTCCCCCGGTAGGTCCGCCTCCGATGGTGGCCGAAGGAGAGAAAAGTAGCGGCTGATCTCCTTTGCATACCGTATCGGGTGCCGAGACTGTATTGTCGGTAATGGCAGGGTGCACATAGACGGCGATCCGGAAACTGGTATCGGACGGAAGGACTGCACCCGAAGTAACCACCCGTCTGAACCAGGTGGTATCGGGAAGGGATTGCGTGAAGTGAAAATCCATTGTATTATTTGGTCCTGCTGTGGCGGGTTGCCAGGTATGGGTACTGGTACTGTCGAGCCACTCATATTCATAGGTTGAGGGACCTCCACCACCTTTGGGCAATCCTGCGTAAATGGTTTCAGGAACCACATTGGAACAGACGGTGAATTCATCGGGGACCGTATTAAATAGAAAACCCCGAAGAGGCACCCTTAACATATCAATTTTCTCAGCTTCCCCTCCCCATTCGGCACCATGAAGCATGGAGGATCCCCCCAGGTATTGGCCTGGCTGACCGTTGTCACTTGTATTCATATTCACACCGGAGTGACTGTTGCCGGACAACCAGTATACGCCTCCGCCTCCACCTCCGCCAGGGCCGGTGATATCCGTTGGATGGTTGGTATCACCTCCATCCCCTCCCACAGCCCTGAGTGACAAAGTGGATCCATAACTGTTCGCATCCAGAATAATGGCTCCGCCGCCACCACCACCACCACCTGCACCAAGGGCGGGATTGGAAACAGATGCCCCATCTGCAATGATAGATCCGCCATTCCCTACAATGGAATCCGCCACAATTACCACAAGACCACCTCCGTTACCACCATCACTACTTATCTGACCTGATACGTTTGTCCCTCTTCCTCCACCGCCACCAAAGAATGCACGGTTTCCAAAAGCTGCATCATCATCCTCATTGACATAATAATACCTGTCCAGGTTAATTCCTCCAACCCCCCGGGTATCAACGGCAGAGTCACATGCCAGGGTAGATTCGCTTCCGCCTTTTCCCCCTGCATTGTGATTACTACCGCCACCCCCACCGGAAAGCCGTGCATTTCCTCCTCCGCCCCCGTTAATATTCCGGGCCTTACCCCTCATTTGATCAAAGGTGGTAAGTGTAATTCCCTCCCCTTTCAAACCGGCCCTCACAGGAGTACCCCCCGTCAGGTAAAAGTATTTGTCAAATTCCACCGGATCGGATGAAGCACAGTCACCATTATAGATAAGTGATTCTGAAGCTCCCCTAAATCCTTTACCTGAAACATTGATATCTGCACTCAGGGTAAGGGTCCGTTGCACAAAAAGTGCCACAACGCCTCCTGTTGAGCCATTCCATGGGGGTGCCGTTAACTCCGATGTAACCTCCGCCCGTTTGTACGATTTTACCTTGATCAACTGGGCCACCTCCCCTGGCACCATGGGCTGAATATTTGGCATTCTATTGTTCAGGATGACCAATTTCCCGGATACATCAATGGAATCAATGATCAGAAAAGCATACTTACCCTGGTTATAAAGGTTCTCCTGATTATCGGTCCCGGCATCTTCTCCGGGATCCAAATCAATTTCTGATCCATTCACACAGTGGACCATCACCGTATCGCCCACAAAAAATCCATCCAGACTGACCACAGTCAGAGAATCAACACTATTTTCATCATATGTATGAATGGTAGTAATGGAAGTATAGGTATTGATGGGGCCTCCAATTGATGAGACCTGAGAAAAACCCTGATGTGCCACAATGCACAACAGGCCCACCATCAAGTATATATTTTTGTAGCTGGACAAGTTAAGCTGTTCTATAAAAACAAACCGGAGTCTAAGATAACAATAAAAACTTTTCTCATCCTCCGGAATATTCTCTTTGAATGGATGATTTATCAAGATGTTTCCAATTTTTTCCAACGGATCCCAAAAACAACCTCAGAAATCCCCCACATTAGCTTATCAAGTGTGGCTCCATTTCTCACTCTTCTCTGTAAATAACGGTAGTTCCACATAAAATGTGGTTCCCTTTTTCAAAACTGTTTCGTACCAGATCCTGCCTCCAAGTGATCTTACAATGTTGTAACTGATTGCCAGACCCATGCCCATTCCGGCCGATTTGGTGGTGAAATTTGGTTGAAACAGCTTGTCTTTAATCTCCTCAGGAATCCCTTTCCCATTGTCACTGATGGTTACCCTGGCAGTCAGATCTTCCACTTCAAGTTTGATGTCAATAATTCCCTCTCTCCCTTCGGGAATGGATTGCAGACCATTTTTAACCAGGTTGATAAAGACCCTCATCAAGTGTTCTTTGTCGGCAAAAACGTAGACCTTCTTCAGGGACCCCAGCTCCATGCTAATCCGGGCCCTTTGGGTGGTCTCAAACAGCTGAAGCAGGTTCTTTAATTTAGAAACCAGGTTGATCTTTGCGTACCTGGCTTTTGGCATTTTTGCAAAATCGGAAAATTCATTGGCAATGGCGGAGAGCGAATCGATCTGTTCGATGATTGTGGCTGAGATCCTTTCCACCATTTCAGGATCATCTTTTCCCTCCTCGATGGTCCGTTGCAGATGTTGCACATTCAGTTTCATGGGGGTAAGCGGATTCTTGATCTCGTGGGCGATCTGCTTGGCCATCTCCCGCCAGGCTGATTCACGTTCCGACTGGGCAAGCAATCCGGCGCTTCGCTCCAACTCCTGCACCATATAATTATACTCCTCCACCAGTCCCCTGATCTCATCACTCCGGTCGTATGAGATCATCTCATTCTTTTTACTGAGGCTCACCTGGGCAATGCGGTTCTGGATGATACGCAAGGGTTGGGTAATCCGGTCTGCCAGAATAACGCTCAAAAGCAGAATTACCAGCAGCAGTATCATGTATATATTGATAACCGCCACCACAAGGTTGGTAACATCCCGGGTAAGGGCACCTGACTGCGTAAAGTAGGGCAGGTTCAGGTAGGCCAGGAATTTGTTCTCGTTGTTCATCAGCGGCACATAGGCTGAGATGTATCTCATTTCGCCAATATGCTCGTTGTGAATATATTCAGAAGCATTTCCACCTGCAAGGTTTTCATAGACCATCCGGTTCATGCGACGGCTTAACAATTGACGGTCAAATATCTCTGAGCGTGAAGTAGCCAGAAGGCCTCCCCCTTCATCATACAGGTTAATGTCGGAATAGAATACATTGGAAAACTTGCGCAACAATTCATCCAGATTGTAGTAGCTATCCGATGACCAGTTCATCAGATCTTCTTCGTACTCTACCTTGTGAATCAGCTCAATATAGACCGAACGCATGGTGTTCCGGAGCGTGTCATTGTGCTTCACCTTGTATTGTTGAACAATAAAAAAGATAGTGCCCGAACAGATCAGAACAAAAGTGAGGAAAAGGATTCCCACCATGGAGTACTGAATCCTGTTCTTAAAATTCCAGTTGAAGGTGGTTTTGAATTTACTCGCTGTGGAGAGCAGATAAACCACTGCGAGCAGCAGAAAATTTAGGGCAAAAATATAAGAAAAGGAGATCAGGTAGTCCACCATAGTCACCGAGGGACTTCCCGCGACAATGGTATTGCTTTCATCCATGTTGTAAATAGAATGGTCATATTTCTCAAGGGCTACCTTTTCAAACATCTCCTCCCCTTCGGTATAGAAGTCAGATGACCTGCGGTAGGGAAACTCCCCATCCTGTGTAATCAGTTCCCCATTGTTGTACTTGGCATATGAGAAATCAGAGCTGGCAAAGGTACTGTAGTTGTCATCCAGCAATAGTTCCGGATAACCCAACTCCTCAGAAAGAATCTTTGAATCCAGTTCGATAAAAACGCGGTGTTCACTTTCTGACCTGTAATAGGGGATGGATGCCAGGTAGGAGATCCGGCCATTCAGGTTATCCAGAAAATAAAAATCACTGCCGGGTATCTCTATCCCGCTTTCCAATATCATCTCATCAAAAAAGGTATAGCAATGGAACGACTCATCATCGGGGGGTTCAATGTAAACACTGTCGGCAGGCCGACAAACCGTGATCTGCAAATCATATTTGGTCCAGTATCCCGAAAAATAGTTGCGTAGCAACCTGTCCACCACCTGGTCGATATCGATATAGGGCTGATTCAGGTATTGTGCAAAGATGGAATCGTTCCTGATGGCCATGGACATCTCGCTGAATAGCATCTCTGCCACAGGATCGTGCTCCGAGGAGAGCTTGACCAGTTCCACCTCCTTTTGTCGTTCCACATTGATTCGGTTGTATTGCTGAAGCCTGATCACCATTACGACCGATATAAAAAGCAACAGGAAAATAAACCGTGAAAAAGGGATCCGGCCGTTATGATGATGCCTCAGGTAGAGGTGTCCACCAAGGAAAAACATCATAGCCACCCAGCTGATCAGAGTTCCAAAATGACCGGGCAGTATGGCTGCTGCCAACAGGGTGATCGAAATTGCCAGGGAACCAATCAGAAGCGATTGATTGAACGATCCGGAAAGCAAGACAATGGCCTTATCCAGCAAAAGACCCAGGATAATAAACCACATGATGATAATCGATAAGCCCACCACCGTATAACCCGAAAAGGTAGTGACCCGGTGGGCCTCAAAGGATATATTGGAGTCCAGGACCAAAATACCGATCAGGTGCTCAATGGTAAGTAATAGCAGAGATGCCAGAGCAAAAAACAGGAATGCCAATCCCTGTTTTCCAGGTTGCGACCCAATGCCCTCCAGGTTGGCATAGAGATAATAGAGGGCAACCAGTAAGAGCGCAGCTAAAGAGACAACCATCAAAGCGCCCAGGGATGGGAAAAGATGGCTGGCAAACAATTCAGGCTGGAACAGGTCTGAATCGGTAAGCATGGAAGGGAATGAGTAATTCAGGATTGTAAAAGCACCTCCAACAATAAGAAGCGTAATGGCACCGATCCAAACCCATTTTCCTCTGCCTCTTGCCTCCTTCACAAAACAGCAGAATCCGGCAAAAGCAAGAAAAACAGATAACAGCAGGCTTGAAATGGCTAAGGCTTTCAACCCTTTGTCGGCCGACACAATATTACTAAGGTCCAGTGAAAAAAGGTAAGTGCCATCCTCACTGTATATGGACTCAGAACCATTGGCCTCAAGAATCTCAATCTCCACCTC
>JBDLIX010000051.1:0-33583 GCA_039714655.1 Bacteroidota bacterium | reverse complement strand
ATAGCATCAGGGTGAATAATAATATTGTATTCAAAATGATTCTTGAATTTCTCATGTCATAAAATAATTAGTTTTTGTCTGATGATCATATCATACTTTCGACTATTGACTTCCTTACATTTCCCAGCCTTCTCGGTATTTGCGGGTCAGGTACTGATTGGCTTCCGGGAAATTGGTGATCTCGGTTTTACCCGGATCATATATCACCTTCCTGCCTGCCCTGAGGGCTACACCTCCAAGCAGGATGGTTTCGGTTACCGGACGTGCCTTCAGGAAGGTTCCGGGAGACTGTTCTCCCTTCTTAAAGGCTTCGATCCAGGCCCGCTCATCCCTGTTGGTCTCCTCTTTGGGAGCTTTAACCGAACCACTTACTTCGATCATTCTCTTCTCAGGTAAAATCACCGGACTGGCTCCATGGAAACTGGCCAGAATTTTCCCTCTGTCTCCCACAAACATCATTCCTTCCCCGGGGAGTTCCTTTCCATCGGCATCCAGTTCGACCGGAGTGATGGGTTTCATTCCTCCATCGTACCAGTATAGCTTGAAGGGAGCTAAGGTCTCCTGCTTGGGGAATTCAAATTCGACGATGCATGAATAGGGGAAGGCCACATTGTTGCGTTCGCCCCTGCTCACATTTTTGTCTGTAATACTGGTGGTTGTGCAGTATGCCCTGGCACTGAGGGGTGCTGTATTAATACCAAACTTAAGGAAGAGGGGCCACAGGCTGTAATGGCCCATATCGGCGATGCTGCCTGCTCCGAAATCGTACCACCCCCGGAATACGGCATGGGTGTAATTGGGATGATAGGGACGGTCGGGCTCGGGACCCAGCCAGAGTTGCCAGTCAAATCCTTCAGGAACAGGTGGAGTATCCATGGGATTGGCAGTCCACTGCTGCCAGACCGGTCGGTTGGACCAGTTATGTATCTCTTTAAGCTCTCCGATTACCCCCTGTTTGATCCAGTCAAGTGCCACACCCAGGCCACTCCGCTCACTCCAGGCCAGCAAGTGCGTACTTACTCCCGTTTTCTCTGCGGTTTCAATGGTCAGTAAGGCCTCCTTCATCCGGTTGGCGATGGGTTTGTGAATAACCACATGCTTTCCTTTTTTCATGGCATCTATGGAAACAGCAGCGTGAAGGTGATCCGGGGTCATGATCTTTACCGTATCAATATCTGCTTCTTTCTCAAGCAGTTCCCTATAATCATTGTAGGAAGCACATCCTTTATAACTTCCGGAACCGCTTTTCAGCGCATAATACTTTTCAACCACTTCCTTCCCTACATCACGCCCTCCAGGTATTCCTTTGATGCCTTTTCCCCACTGAGGATCTTCCAGCGTTTTTCGCACCATATTGCGGATTCCATGAAGTGACCAGTCCACATAGTCCGTACTGTATTTATTGGGATCACAAACTGCTGTGATCCTGACATCGGGATGTTGCAGGAGACTGGTCATCTCCCTGATTCCCTGGGTTCCGCAACCGATGTAGGCAATGTTCAGCATGTCACTTGGTGCTGTAAAACCCGGGCCGCCCAGTACATGCCTGGGAACCAGTGTAAATGCTGTAGCTGCAGCTGTTGTCCCTACAAATTTTCTACGGGAAATCTTCTGCTTTGATTTCATGAGTGCGTAGTTTTAGTTAGTGTTGCTTTGTTCCTTGTTTTCAAGCAATGAAGGGATATAAAGGTATGATTTATCACAATTAATAAAAATAATGCAACAGATTGCACTGCCAAAAAGTACACTCGTGAAAAAAAATTCATATATTGCTTTTCTATGTAATTTCATTAGTGTAACTTCTACGTTTAACTTAAACCAAATCATTATGAGGCAAAAATTACTACTCTTATTAATGATGGTTTCTTTTGGCGCGCTATACGCGCAGACAGATACCATCAGAACATTGGTAATCACCGAGCTCAGGTATGACCGGGCCGACCACGCCTACATTGAAATCACCAATATGGGTGTTGATGCGGTCAATCTTGCCGAATTTGAATTGCTCATGTTGACTCCCTGGAATCCGTTTCCGGATGGAGCGCTTTGGCCAACTGAACCTCACCGGGTGGATAACCAGTGGATGATGCTCCCCGACCAATCACTGGCCCCGGGTGAATCATATGTGCTGGCCACTTTCCATGACTACGCGGAAGAACAATATGTGAAAGATGTCAGCAAGTTTGGTTTTTCTTACGATTGGAGTCCGCATGTAACCAAACCGGAATTTTATGAACTGGCCGATATCCAGTTGCACAGAGCGGAAGCTCCTTTCCCGGATCCAAGCGACAGTGTTTCTACAGGTCAACAGGCTGTGCTGGAGGTCTGGCAGGGCAGGGAGACCCTCTTTCTGAGGCACCATCCTCCCGGAGGCGACTCAGCGGTGGTGGATCAGGTTGGTGGAGATTTTTCAGATCCCGACGGGACCAATGAAGATTCTGGTTATCGTGATGTGGCCGGTATGTCACAGGCTACCGACAATGCGACACTGGTGCGCCGCTTTATTGTGAAGCAGGGCAACCTGACCTGGATACCGGGCAATGACCTGGCTGAGTCAGAGTGGATCCCTATTCCCCATGTAAACCAGTGGGGTGACGGGTATGAATCTACCCGCGCCGTATTCTGGACGGTAGGCAACCATGGAGATTATAACCTGGATGAAACCACTCTTACCTCTTCAACCGTCGATATCAACTGGACAGATCAGATTTTAACTGTACCCTGGGGTGTAAGAAATGACGATTCGATCATGTACCAGTTTGACCGTGTACCCGGACTGGCATGGCACTATCATTACAATTCAGGAGACGGAGCCCATGAAGATTCATCCTATGTTTCGGTTCGCACAGGTGACTCGCTGACCATCTATGCCTGTGGTAACGATCTTGATGTCATCAAGTGGCATATCGAGGCTGCTGCTCCTACTGCAGATGCTAATATCGTCATCCCGAAAAGGGGCAAGTCAGAGGATGGCGATTTTATTTATTCAGGAGCACCTTTTGATGTGACCGACGGTGTGGTCATGGATACCGTCAGGGATATCCCCTTTGCTACCAGGGTGGATACCCTGTTTAAATACCTGGAGAAGGCCCCCAATGCAAGTTGGGAAATTGTCTGGCTTGACGGCAACGAGAGAACAGACCTTTTGGACGGAGATATTCTGAAAGTAACTGCCGAGGATAATTCTGTTAAAGAGTATTACCTCAAACTACAAAAATACATAGAGAGCCGTAATGCCTATATCTCTGCAATCACCTGGCCGGACATTCCTGAAGATTACAAGGATTTCTTCGGGTGGGTTGGTGATACCATTCCCAATTTCCTCCGGACCAAGTATGATTACAAAGTACAGGTTCCGTGGGATGTGGATGGTGTACCCGCTCTAATAGCCAAGACAGAGGACCAGAACGCAACCGTTGAGGTGCAACGGGCAGCTAACCTGTTTGGAACAGTAGCCGACCGTACAGCTACCTTTATCTCCACAGCTGAAAATGATACTTCGATACTGACCTATTCGGTTCTGATGGAGAAAGAAAAAGCCGGAACTGATATTCAGCCCTGGAATGGCGTACCATTCATATCGCAGTTCATATTCTGGGAGGAGTACTCCAATGGAATGGTTGAAATTGTCAACCCGGGTAACCAGCCCCTTGACCTGAGTGATTACATGTTCTTCAACGGATACGAGAACGATCCCTCAGCAGCCATTGCCGGATGGGACGCCTGGGATGCCAGGTACGTAAAGTATATTCCCGGATACAAATGGACCAACCTTGAATCAGAATGGGATGTGCAGCGTCACATAGCAGTTCAGGACCTGAACATCAATCCGATCGTACAGCCGGGTGATGTATTTGTCATGGCTGACATCAGGAACAGTTGGGCAAATCACTGGTACAGGGATCAGATCGACATTGACTTCAATATGGATACTGTCAACGGATTTATCGATATATGGGGTGAAAGTTACCAGGGAGAGAGCGCTGCCCGTCAGTGGAAAGGTGCCAACTTCTATATGTGGAAGATACTCAATGACTCAATTAAACTTGGTCTGAAACCAGCCTCCGATCCCAATGATTTTGAATTGATCGATGTATTTGGCAGTGGTGACGGAAGTGACTACATGCCCCATGGTTATTCTGCTGATATGATCAGCAGTTTCACCAGGAGGCCCGGAATCTATTCGGGGAATCCCGTACACCAGGGTTCATTTGGCGCTGATGTGGAGAGTGGAGAATGGGAACTTGTAGACCAGGCATTGTTGCAGTCACTTGGCTATCCATGGCCCGACTGGAGGTATGCAGTACCCGACGGACTGGGAAGCCATTTCATGGACGATGTGACCATTTACAGGTCCACCGTATCATCTCTTGTTTACAAGGTAAGCAGTGGTTATACCATGGATGAAGAGATCAGGGGTGTGCTTACAGCCACCACTGTGGAAGATCTCTTTAGCAATATCCTGAAGGCCGATCCGGACCAGGGTCTCACTGTGATGAGCAGTGGAGACGGCAGTGTTGTGGATAGTGCTCTGGCTGTTGTAAATGGGGATACCCTGGTCGTGATCTCTGCTGATTCGACCAATGTCTCCAAGTACATCCTGGAGGTAACAGATGATGGACTCAGCGACGATGCACTGCTCGTATCCACAGAATATGAGATCACTGTGGATGGAGCAAGCGGGACTGTAGGAGGCATGGATTACGGTACCACACTGAAGGCTGTGGTGAACAATGTAACTGTTCCTGCAGGAGCTTCATTTACAATCATGGATGCTAATGGTGCATATCAATCACTGGTAACCCTTAATTTCGATACAGTGTATGTAGATGTCCTGGTGAGTGACCAGATCTACTTCGAAGTGATCGCAGAAGACGGAGTAACAACGATCACCTACCAGCTGACACCAAATGCAGATGAAACAAGTGCATTTGTAACCTCCGATGTATTCATGGTGGACCAGGCACAGCTGTTGATCAGCCTTATTCCTGAAGGAACCAATGTGGATGCGTTCCTGGGCAAGCTGGTACCCGCTCCGGGTGCTACATGGGTGCTGCTGGATAAGTATGGTTTCGAGAGAACTGAAGGAGAGGTGGTTCAGGATGACAAGCTCATTGTTACCGCAGCTGACGGTGTAACCACCAAGGCATATTACCTCTCCATACTCAACCAGGAAGCAAACTACCTGGCCTATGTGGTCTCCGAAATCTACCTTGTAGACCAGGATGCACTTACCATCACCGGCGTAAGAGCCTCCAATTCCGTGGCCGACTTCAGTGGCAATGTAACTCCTTCTGCTGAAGCAAGCATGGAGGTTCAGGATGCCACCGGTGCAGCTAAAGCCGATGGTGATATGATGGCTGAGGATGACATGTTGCAGGTAACTGCAGGCAATGGAGTCACTGTGGTCACCTACACCATTGAACTGGATTATACCGGGATCAACGATCTGGTCAATGCGGATATCCGGATCTATCCAAATCCAAGTTCAGGACTGCTTAACATCGCTGGTGCTGAAATTGGAAGCAGGATCCGCGTATACAATTCAGTGGGTCGTGCTCTGCACAATGTGGTTGTCTACAGTGGAATCGAAGTGATCTCACTGGATGACCAGCCGGGTGGCATGTATTTCATCACCATCAGCAATGATGAGGATGTGCTTGGCCACTATAAGGTTATCAAACAGTAATTTGATAAATAAGCGATAGTGAATAAGAGCCTGCTGAGCAGGCTCTTATTTTTTTAAGTTCTTCCCATGCGAACACCGAAAATCAGGTAGATCATGAAGAAAATATTATTCTTACTCGCAAGCCTCTTTCTTACAGGAACACTGACAGCGCAGATTACTCCACATGAGGCTGTCGCACAGATGAAGAGGGGGATTAATATGGGAAATACCCTGGAACCACCCTATGAGGACGGATGGAACAATCCCCCCGCCGAGGAATACTATTTCGACCTTTACAAAGAAGCTGGTTTCGATGTGGTCAGGGTCCCGGTGAGATGGCACTATCACACGTCCTCTGTGGCCCCGTTCAGTATAGATGAAACCTGGATGAACCGGGTGGAGGAGGTTGTGGACTGGGGCCTGTCAAGGGATCTGTATGTAGTGATCAATGCCCATCATGAAGAGTGGATCAAAGAGGATTATGCCAGTGCCACAAAGCGTGCGCGTTTTGACAGCATATGGTCACAAATATCAGTCAGGTTTAAGGATAAATCCGAGAAGCTTATTTTCGAGATCATCAATGAACCTTATGGCTTGTCAAAGGTACAGAACGATGAACTGCACCAGCGTGTGCTCTCCATCATACGGAGGAGCAATCCAACCAGGAATGTAATCATCCAGGGACACAAGTGGGGCGGATCAGAGGAATTGATCGGGATGGCCATTCCTGCAGACGATTACCTTATTGGATCATTTCATTCTTATGATCCATGGCCTTTTGGTCTGGAAGGAACCGGGACCTTTGGAGATCCCTGGCAGGTCCAGGTCCTGGATCAAAAATTTTCCGATGTAAAAAGCTGGTCAGATCAAAACAACATCCCGGTATTCCTGGGTGAGTTTGGCTGTAACAGGCTGGCTGATTACAATTCGAGGATGAATCACTACAGGACCTATGTGAACCTCTCCCTGAAATATGGATTTACTTCCTGCGCCTGGGATGACGGCGGTAGTTTCAGGATCCTTTTTAGAGGAACCGGTGCTTGGGATGAAGTAAAAGACATACTGATCCATTGCTCGCCCGGATCGCCCACAATTCAGAACTTATCCATAGAGCAGGACAGCTTGATCCGCATAAAATGGAGTAAGGGCTCAGGTGATCATGACAGCATCTTTATTGAGCGCCGGACCGGTGTGGAACAATATACAAGGATTGCCTCATTGAATCCTGATACCACCAGTTTCCTGGATTTGGAGAGTATTCCAAATACATACCATCATTACAGGATCATTGCTCACTACAATGCAGGAGAGGTAAGCCATTCTCATCCCCAGCGGATCTTTTTAAAGGAGTACATACCCAAAGTCAGAGGCTATTTCCTTGGACAAGCACATCAGATACCCGGTACCGTTGAGGCCGAAGATTTTGACACCGGCGGTGAAGGGCTCGCTTATCATGATATGGATCCAAGGAACATTGCCGGGGCATACAGGCCCGACGAAGCAGTTGATATTTACGACAGGAATGGCGATGGATACCATATAGGCAATGCACTGCCGGGTGAATGGTACGAATACTCAGTGATGGTGGAACAGGAGGGAGAATACTTCATAGACGTTCACCTTGCAGCCATTGAGGCCCATGGTAAATTTCTGATTGCCATTGGAGATAAGGCCTCAGACACCCTGGAGGCCCTCAACTCAAACAGCTGGCTGTACACAGAAAAAGTCTCATTCAGCATGTGGCTGACAGAGGGGGAACAGATCATGAGGTTCACCGTCATCGACCAGCCCCTATTCAATATTGATAAAATCGATTTTGCGCTCAATACCACAGGGATCAACCCCTTTATTAAAGATGCTGAGGACCTGATTGTGTTCCAGGGTCCGGAAGGAGATGTGCTTGTTCCACTCCCCGATAACCACCACACAGAGCTGGTAAGTATGTACAGCCTCTCGGGGAAAGTGATCCGCTCCAAACAACATCCGGATCGCCCCTGCCACCTGGCCACTGATGGACTGGAGAAGGGAATCTATATCATTAAAGCTTTCTCCAGTGGGCAAGTACATTCTGCTAAGATTCTAATCAGGTAGCCCTATGAAGTATATCCCTTTTATCGCTATACTTTTCAGTGTATTCTTCCTGGTACCATTACATCCACAGGGCCTGATGTCCACCCATGTGCCTTCATTGGAATCAAACAACTCCAGAATGGGCGGCGAGTGGCGCAGCAGCCTCTATCCGGAACGCTGGAAACCTGGATTTGGGGATGCAGCAGGAAGGTTCCTGCATGATTTTTCACACGCGGGCTACCACGGCGGAAACAGACCGGTGCCGCATGTTACAGAGAATATTGTGGATGTAAGCCAGGCTCCCTATTATGCCGATCATTCCGGTGTAGCGGATGTCACAGGGATTCTGCAACAGGCACTGGATGATGTGGGAATGTCGGGAGGAGGAGTTGTTTTTCTCCCTGCGGGCACCTACAGAATCAAAATTCCGGCAGGAGAAGACCATGGCCTGGTCATTTCCCATGACAAAACCATATTGCGGGGTGCAGGTCCCGACTCTACCTTCCTCTTTCATGATGAATCCTATATGAGGTTCAAGGAGATCATTTACGTGAGTGGAGGATATTCAAACTGGTTTAATCCCACAGGAACCACCTCTCAGATCCGTGTGGACCTGAACATGCCCACAAGAATTATCCCTGTAAAGTCGGTGGCAGGATTTCAACAAGGTGAGCAGGTGATAGTTAACTCCATTCCTACCGACGAATTTATAAAGGAACATGGCATGGCAGGAATCTGGACTGCTTCGGCCATCAAGGGGGTCGCTTTCAAACGCCGTATCGATTCAATTGATGCCGTTTCCAACCTGCTGATCCTTGATACTCCTACCCGTTATTCACTGAAGACAAGGGACATTGCACGGGTATATGATGCAAGGGATCACCTGGTGGAGTGCGGAATTGAAAACCTTTCCGTCGGGAACAGGGAAAATCCTAAATCAGGTTGGGATGAAGAGTCCTGGGAGATCAGCGGGACAGGTGCTTTTGATGCGCACTTCTCCCACGCCATCGTGTTTGAATACAGCGAAGATTGCTGGATCAGAAATGTACGTACATACAGGCCCGGAGAGAACATCCGGGACATCCACCTCCTTTCCAACTGCCTCCTTCTGAACATGTGCAGGCACATCACCGTAGATTCCTGTGATTTCCAGAAACCCCAGTATGAAGGTGGAGGAGGAAACGGGTACATGTATACCCTGCAGTCCAATGACTGCCTGATCAAAAACAGCAGGGCCAATCACAGCCGGCACAATTACGATTTCAAGTACCCCTACAGCAACGGGAATGTGATTTACAATTGTCGCGGAGAGAACTCAAAATATTCCAGCGATTTTCACATGTACCTGAGCATGTCCAACCTGTTTGACAAATGCACCATGGATGGAGATTATCTGGAATCCATGTTCCGACCCTACGGAGGTCCTTTACATGGCTACTCCTCTACGCAGTCGGTTTTTTATAATACCGCAGGAGAGAATTATCATCCCGGCAAGGATTACATTGTGGATTCCAGACAATATAAGTGGGGTTATGTGATCGGCACTTCGGGTCCTGCATATATGGTCAAAACCGATCCTGTTTCGGGCCTGCTCAATGGCTACACATATGATACCTCCCCCAGGGATTTTGTGGAGGGCGTGGGCGAGGGCAGCGATCTGAGGCCTGTATCCCTGTACCTCGACCAGCTTGACAGAAGAAAGAAGGACAGTTCGAAGCTCCACACCTACCAGGTGGAGATCAGGGTGGAAAACCAGCTTAACGGCGAGCCTGTGCCGGGTACCGAAATTACATTATATAATGACAAGGCTCTGAGTGATGCAAACGGATCGGCTCTTTTTTATAAAGTACACGAATCCTTTATCCTGTCCATCAGCAACAATAAGTATCTGCCCTACTCCACCAGGCAGGTAGTCATTTACAGCGATACAGTACTTACCATCCGGCTTGAGGAGAATAAGTACAAGGTGACCTTAGAACTGCTTGATGAGCTTAGCCTGCAGCCCTTCTGGGGAGTGAGCATCACTCTGAACGATGAGGTGGAAGTAAGCGACAATGAGGGGAAAGCATATTTTACCACCTTTGCAGGAGCCAACTCCTACAGTTTTCAGAAAATCTCATACCGGCCCGTGGAAGGAATCCTGGATGTGCAATCCGATACCCTGGTTCAGTTTCTGCTGACCCGGACCCATGCGGATGTAAAAATCCGTTTAAAGGAAGGGAATACCCCGGTAAACAATGCCGAGGTTAAGATCGGGGATGCTGCCCTGCTAAGTAATTCACTTGGCCTGGCAAAATTTCTCCAGTTGCCTGTTGATCAGGCCTGCCATTATTCGGTCAGTAAAGAAGCATATGTATTTAAGGAAGGTGATTTCTTGCTCTCCACCGATACCACCATTGATGTATCCATGGAGAAATTATCCTCCTCAGCATTTACCCGTCAGGGGGGAACAGATATCCGTATATGGCCTAATCCCACGTCAGGGCTTATTTACATGGATCTTCCTGTCGAAACCAATATGAAGGTCCGGATCCTGGATCTGAATGGTGCGCTTATCCGGGAACACATGATAAGAGGTACGGAGTCCAGGCTTGACATCTCCACCCTCCCCGGAGGCATCTATATCCTGTGCATCCCCGGGAATGAAGACAATTTCAGAAAATTGATTGTGAAACTATGAGATAAGCGAACTCCTTCTGCTGTTCACTCGTCAAAGTAATTTATGTACCAGTTGCTTTCATCCATGAGCAGGTTGTAGATCTGGTCGCGTTGACTCTCCGGGAATTTTGCCGAAACCATTTTTGCCAGGAAAGATGGATCATTCCGGCGTTTTGCTACCCTCATCAGGTCGTAAAAGCGTTCACCCTCAAAGGCCAGTTCCCTGGCCTTTTCCTCAAGGATGCGCTCTTCAAGGTAATGCTGCTTGCCAATAAAATTACCGGTGAGATCGAGGTACCCGGTGATCTCATTGGTGAATGGATCGTGAATCAGATTTATGTTCCCCACTTCTATCCCATCTGAAGCCCGGCCCAGACCGACCCGGCCCCTGACGCCAAGCTGTTCCCTGTTTGGATTCACCGTGTAATTGCTTCCATCATTGACTATATCGACCGCTTCACCCGTATTTGTGGATATAATATTATTATTTTCGAAAGCCCAGTAAGTATAAATCTCAGCCATGTTAAGGTGAATACCAGCAGCACGGTAAATGATATAATTGGCATCCTGGTCAAACACGTTCTTGCCGATGGAATACTTGAAGATCACAGTATCCATGCCCTCCATGATGGCTCTTGAACTCCGGTCATCTTCTTCGGCCCTCAACTGGAACATGTTTATGTAATCATCTGCGGAGATGGGTACTCCGTTCTTCACATAAAGGTATGAACGTCCCATACCCCGGTGAAAATCAGTTGGATAACCCACGAAGATCATTTCTGATTCCTCCGGATTAATCAGGTCCTCACTGAGGATCTGGTACCTCCAGACTGCCTCCCAGTTAAAGACTGCCTGGTAGGAGGGTTTTAGCATATAGTTATGCGGAGACCAGGTTTCAAAGAAAGACTGGAACTGATTCTGCTGAAAATTGGCTTTGTTAAACCATATGGTGTAAATGTGCTCCCGGCTGTCAATATTGGTAAAAATGTTGTGCCAGTTCCCCATTGAGAAACTATTATCCAGGTGATACCTTCTGTTTTCAGTGGCATTGTACATAATTTTTTCATAATGATCAGCAGCCTGTACCAAATCTCCCTGGGTCAGATACATCTGTCCCAATAATGCATGTAAAGCCCATGTATTCCAAATAGTAACCTCCCATGAAATATCATTGTTGTCCATATAATGGTTCACACCTACTGCCTTCACATCATTTTCAAGCTGCTTGGAAAAAACATCCACAACCATCTGCAGATCATAATATTGTTTTTCCAGTTCAATGGGCATATTCTGAATGGTATCGTTGTAATAACCATCCCTTGAAAAGTTAATATACACACTGTCGATATACGTTCCCGAGGAGTTTACATACTGATTAATCTCATCATAAGTAGTCAGGGATTCATGGATAAAAGGAACCCTGCCGTAAATCCGAACCGCGTTAAAATAGGCCCAGGCCCTCATGCAGAGTGCTTCTCCATACAGCCTGTCATAGTTTGAGACCGGGCTGTCCGGATCGAGCACCTCCGGATGTTCAGCCTGCAGGACCCTGATAAAATTATTGCTGGCGGAGATCAGTTTGAACAGATTTGTAGGAGAAGCATATTCGTTGGTTTTGGAAACATTGAAATTGTAAACCTCTACCATATCAGCAGTGGCTGTGGGGGTGATATTAATCAGGTCTCCCCTGAGTTCACCCAGTATAAAAAGTTGCTCTACCAACTCCTGCTGGAGTCCGTACAATCCCATTTCGATGGATCGATATTCATACCAGTCATCGAAGAGCTGTTCCTCCGTTATATTCAATTCCTGTTCGGGATTAAGGAATTTCTCACACGATGTTAGCATGATCGCTGATAACACCATAGCACCTATAAACTTACCTGTCATTGTCAATCCTTTTATAGTCCAATTTTTATACCTGCAATAAACTGCCTGGGATGTGGAGTAAGGCCATAATCTACTCCCTGGTAGATCTGCGACTGGGAATAAGCAAACTCCGGATCATACCCCAGATAATTGCTAAGGGTGAATATATTGTTCACTGAAACATAAAATTCCGCATTCTTAAAAAACAGGAACTGGTTGGGAACACTGTAAACCAGGGTGATATTTTTCACCCTCAGGAATGATCCATCCTCGATCCAGCGCGTGGAAAAATCTGAATTCCCCTGGGGATCTTCCCATGTTGCACGGGGAACATCTGTTTCATGCCCGTCGTACTGCCACCTGTCCAGCACATGGGTGCTCTGGTTGGCCAGTCCGGCCATATTTTCATTCTGGTACCTTACATAATTAAAAACCTCGTTGCCATATACAATCTGCAGGGTGCTCCTCAGTGTCCATCGGAATAAACTCAGGGAATTGATCAATCCCCCATAGGTTTCCGGCAGGGACGATCCAATCATGGTCTTATCAAATTCATTGATAAATCCGTCCGGTTCTCCTTCTGGTCCCGAAAGGTCTTCAAATATGGCATCCCCAGCCTGGTAGGGATTGCCCTTATCATTTCTGAGATTAGCTTCAGAAGCAGCTTGCATGGTACTATATACTCCATGATAAATATAACCGTAGAAACTATTTGCAGGTGAGCCCTCCTGGTTCACTTTTTCTGCACCCGGAATGGTGTAAACCAGTTTATTTCCTTTGATCTTCGTCACTTCATTTTCCATCTTTGTGAGATACGCCTGCACATCCCAATGAAATGCATGTCTGTCCACCACCCTCAGGGAAGTACTTAATTCAATGCCGCTATTGCGCATTGATCCACCGTTTTCAATCAGGAAGTCATATCCTAAATAAGCTTCGATGGGGCTGAAGATGATCATATCATGTGTGGTGGATATAAAGTAATCCGCACTCAGCATAAACCTGTTTCCCAGCAATGAGATATCGATCCCCCCATTTATCTGGGATACTGTTTCATATGTCAGTTTATCATTGGTAATCAGCGCCGGGTAGAGCCCCACTGTTTCCCTGAATTTAACTGCCTGGTAGTAATCGTTTGCGCTGGACTCTCCAATATCATCATTTCCGGTTTTGCCAGCTGAAAAACGGATTTTCAGGTTTTCGATCCAGGTGATATTCTTCAGGAAGGATTCGTTGGATAGCCTCCACGCCAGCCCTGCTGAATAAAATATCCCAAAAGGCTGACCGGCAAGCCGTACAGAGTTAACAGCATTTTCTCCAAGGCGGGATGATCCATCCAGAGAGAGACTGGCTGTTACCAGGTACTTATCTCTGAATGCATAGGAAAGATTCTCATAAAACGATATCCAGTTCCATGCCCTGTTGGCCCCGCCGATCTCCCTCAAATTGTTTTGCCCATCCTGTAAAGATCTGTACTCATCGTTCTCATGGGCATTTTTAGTCAGTCCCCAGTCGAATTGATACTTATTTGAGAGCATATTGAATCCGGTGTTGGAAGATATGGCATGATCTGTACCCAGGGCTTTATTGTACAGGAGATAGGTATTGTTATAAAAGGAATTGAGGTCATTGTTGGAAGCCTTGGACACATTGAAAGCCTCCCTGTTAAAATAGAGTTCCATTCCCCTGTTTGGAAGGAACAGGTTCTCCTTCAGGACATCATAATTGAAACTAAAGTTGCTGTTCAGTGTCAGGTCCCTGCTGAGGGTACCTACTAAACCAAGTGAGGAAGTGAAGTTATAGTTCGTGTTGCTAGCCTCGTAATTCGCAACAGTGGCCAGTGGATTGCTGATCCCTATCTCATCCACCTCTGAAATAGTTGTCAGCTCATTCCCTTCCAGATCATACTGAAAAGGATTCAGCAAGGGAGATTTTGCCAGGCTGGACAGGATGGGGCTGGTTTCCCTTACAATGGCCGCTTCTTTTAGAGCGGAGGAGTTATAATTCAGCGACACACCCGCATTCATTTTCAACCATGTGAAAATATTCAGCAAACTGACGAATCGCAGGTTATAACCCTCAAAGCCTGTGTTTTTAATGATCCCTTCACCGCTCAAATAACCGAAAGAGAGCCCATAGCGCGCAATCTCATCTCCTCCCTTCACCTTCACATTCAGGTTATAAAACAATGCGTTATTGAAGATCTGCTCCTGCCAGTTGGTGTTGTGCTGGTAATCGATAAACCTGTCATCATCCTGTTCAAGAAACAGACCGGGGTACTCCTCCCTGATCACCTCCTCATTCATTCCGGAAGAGAATAAAATTTCATTCATATAGGTTTTATGCTGTCCGGCATCCATTTGCGGGATCAGATTAGAGGGTGCCAGAGAGTATCCCGTCCTCATGTCCAGCTCGATGGAGGTCTGTGTAACACTGGGATCAAGTGTTTTTATAAATATGATACCGTTGGATCCTTTTGATCCATAGGCTGCAGTATACACCGGATCCTTGATCACTGTTGTCTTCGATATATCAAAGGCGTTCACCGATAGCAATGGATTGTATTCAAAACCATACAGGTTTGAACCAAACAAACCAAGGGAGCTAATTGGAATGCCATCTACGATATAAAGAGGCTGGTTGGTGGCATACACCGAATTGATCCCGCGAATGGTTGTCACAGCTCCGCTCCCCATATCGCCACTTCTGTTCACCACATACATCCCCGGGATTCTTCCCTGCATTTGTTCATCCACAGTGAGTGCGGTGCCATAGTGCCTGTCACTGATCGATAATTCAGCATGAGAAGCTACCATGTCTCTCCTTAGCACATCCTGGGAAAGAATGGTTAAGGGATCATCTCCTGATATCATGTCAGTGGAAGAAAGGTATAAGTTCAATTCCTTCCTGCTATTCAGGTAGATCCGCCTCTTTTTATAGTCTCCTGTGGGTGAAATTATTATCCAGCTATTAGCGGAGGCAGCAGGCAAGCGGAATACCCCTGAATCATTGGTAACCACAGGAAGCAGGGCCGATCCCTCGATGGATACCGACACATTGGGAACAGGTTCGTTGAGGTTCGACCTGACCACTCCTTTTACCATGATCGTATCCTGTGCCAGAAGCCTTAGTGATCCATAGCACATGATCGCCAGCAGTACCCCTATCTTGAATGTATTTCTCATTCCTGTGTACATTTTGTTACAATTATTATTCATCATAAGGGACAAAATCTATATAATCAATCACAAGTCCGTTGGATAACACCCTGCCCGGCTCCCTGTACACGAACTTCACGGTCACATTGCCATACTCATTTCTGTTCTCCACCCAGCAATCAAACATGTTGAAGCCACCGTCGGGTTTGTACCTTATACCTGTCACGCTATAAAACAATTCCCTGTTCAGTACATAATCATAATAGTCGAGGGTTAAAACCAGTTCATCATTGAAGTAAATATCATAGATCCCCCCCATGTACATATGGGTTTTTGCCACCATCAGGTATTTTCTGGGAAAAAGTGTTTCAATCTTAAACTCCACAGAAAAGTTGCCGTCATATCCCTTGGTAAAGCCAACTCTTAGTATGGAATCATTGGAAGCTGTCCCAATAAATTCCTGCAGGGGTTCAAAAGAGACATCACTTTGCACATTGACCTCATCATACCATGCATATTTGTTGAGACCGATCTGTTCCAGCAACCACTCACCCTCCATCCTGTATGAACCTGTAAAGAGCGTATCCGGAACCCTGAAGTCAGAATAGTTATACGCGTAACCATTGCTGCAAAGGGTTTGTTCCACAGGTACATATGTCACATATATACTGTCGCCCAGAATATTTTTCATCTTCAGTGTATCCGGATAGGGAGGCTGAATGAATTCCTGCTCCTCTATCATATTTTCAAATACCCCCTGCTCCAGAAGATGAGGAATCAGCACATCATGTTGCCATTCCAGGGGTATGTCGCTGAAATCCTGATAAACCTCACCCAGTAACTGAGCCATCTCAGTCAGTGCAGTATTGTAATCCTCCTCCTTGGGAAAAACCATGGTGGCGGTTTTATTCCGAAACTCCTCCCTCACCGGGAAAAAATCAGCTTCAAATGGATTGTAGATCTCTGAGACCGTATCATATATCGTATTTCCTAATTCATCAAATCCAACGGGTCTGCTTAACTCCCTGTCCAGAATAACAGAATCCTGGCTATCAATAAAATCCGTTAATATGGGATTCTCAATTGAAAAATACTCATAAAGGTTCGGCCTTGGAATGGCCACCTTATCCAGGATGAAGTATTTACCGTTCAGGTAGAGGGGGCTTTCAAACTGCAGCCGGATGTCATCGAAATAGACTTCGCTTCCGGTATTCTCGAAAAGCGCAAATTTTTCGGCAAGGGTCTGAATCTTTTTCTTTCCCTTGATATTCCTTGACTGGATAAAATGAACGGAGATGTGATAATCCATCATGGAGCGTGTAACTGATCCGGTATCGGTCAGGGATCTCATCGCATCATTGTCGGGAATAAAAAGAGTATAGGCATGATCTTTCAGGAACAGGGTATCATACTTGAATTCTTTAATATATTGAACGAACAGGGATAGGTCGGGATTCGCCTGAACTGCATCCCATACATTCATGTCCACGGTTTCGGGCTGTGTCTGGTAATGATCTTCCCACTTTTTCTCGCACCCGAACAGGATCAAAATGACAAATCCCCCTGCTATGTATCTGTACAGTTTCATATGTTATCGGTTAATGTATGGTTCAAATCTGATCAGATCCCAGCTGAACCTGCCTGGAATCAATGATTTTATCTCAACCTGATGTGCTTCATATTTTACAAGGTTGATGGTCCCAAGCTCTCTCATCTCGAATGGATTGTTAGAATTTCCACCGTGCGAAAGGTCCACAAGACCACCCACTTTCTTGCCATCTATAAACACCTCAACAAGGGCATTATTAGCATTCAGGGTCTCCGCTCTCAGGTATATGGTGTAAACACCCTGGACGATCTTGGGAATATCGTAGGTAATCCTGAAATCCCCATCCATATAAAGATAGTCCCCACCCCAGGCGGGATGCTGATCATCACCTGTCTCAATGAAAAAGAGCTCAGTCCCCGACCAGTTGATATGATAAAGGGATGAAGTATCCTCGATCAGGTACTCCCCGGGCACCTGCCTGTATTCATTGATCAGAGGCTCCTCCCAGAATTCGAAGGTCTGGATGGCACGGGAAGGGCGCTGTTGCCTGAGCACCCGGTCGATAAAATGAACTGCGCCACTCTGTGTAAGCACATTGGAATCATCATAATAAAATCCCACATAATCAATAATGGTGGTATCCACCCCGTGAATGAGGGTATCAAAAATCTCTTTTCCCGGATTGATCCGTATATCTAATCCTTTTCCGTTGATATTAAGGGGGATTTCTGAGAAGGTGGTATAATTGGTAGCAACATCCACAAAATCGGCCAGAAACATGCTCTGCTCCAGCATGTGATAGGCCACATAAGCGTAAAGTGGATTTGCAGGATCGGAATAGGAATTGTCATCGGGACTGATAAATGAAGCCAGATCTTCGAATGTATATATTTCTCTGGCATTGTACACCGAATCATGTTCTACCAGGAGCGTAAAGGGCCTCCTGTCTGCCTCTTCATCACGCAGGTTAATATCCATGATCTCCCCGAAACCGGTTGCATCCGCTGCTGCCTTAAAAATGGAATATCCTGTATTTTGTTCCAAAAAGTTATACGTAGTTTTTGTAACCGGTATTAGCGCATTCTCAATAATATGCACATAGCCGTTGGACACTTCGATATTCTGTCTGGAAACGTGTGCCTGGTTATTGATCTTATAGTAAGAAGTATCCGTTTCGATCACAAAACTTACAGTCAGGATATCACCCGACAGCGTATACTCGGGAAGTGCCCCAAAGGGAAAGTCATCCGTATGAATACCCATGTTCACCACATGATAACGACTGAAGGCCCTCACATATTCAGTATCATCCAACATCTCCTGAAGTGACGCATACAGATCACTCTCCCGGATAAACCAGTCAATGGCATCGTTATCAGGCAAGAACAGCGTATATCCAACTCCGTCGGGATTGTAGGCACTCAAGGTTTTATCAATTCCACCCTTTTCCAGGATGGCCAGAAAACTGGAGTACGCTGAATCATTTTCAGTGATAAAATCGTAAATGGTCAGATCCAGCAGGTCTTCAAATCCCGCTTCTACCACAGGATCATTACAGGAATGAAATCCGGCAAGGAACATCATGACCATCCATCCTAATCCAAGATATCTTTTTATTTTCATCGCCTCTGCTAATTGGTATAATAAGGGTTCTGGATCAAATTCTTGTTCCGGTCAAGTTCAGATTCATAAACAGGCATATACCACCCCAGCGGATTAGTGAGCTTGGTAGCAAGGATCCTTTTCTGAGTGGAAGGAACATTGTTCACTATGACTTCAATCAGTTTATTTTTCCTGGCGTAATCGTTCCTCCGGCCCATCCTGACCAGGTCAAACCATCGCTTTCCTTCAAAGGCCAGCTCCAGTGCACGTTCCTCCATGATGGCATCCTCAAAGGCAGCTTCAGAATTGGGGATATCCACAGCTGGCACATCCGCCCTGAAACGGATCTCATTAATAATATCAAGTGCCTCCTGGAACCTTCCCTGCTGAGAAAGTGCCTCTGCTTTCATCAGTAATACATCTGCCATCCGGTAAACGATCCAGTTGGCACTGTTCTGCTCATATCCCGACCTGGTGGTTTCTCCGTCGGGAGCACTGCCCACATACTTCCAGATGATAAAGTCACTTTCTCCGTATTTCTTTATGGAACTATCCTCTCCCCTGTACAGTTCACGTGTAAACTCTTTGGCAAACATTTCTATGGCCTTCTGACTTGGATCATACTGATAGCTATATCTTCGTGTGATTCCATACAGGCTGTTCCTCTGGTTCAGGTCATCATCAAACTGGAATTCAAAAATGCTTTCCAAAGAGTTACCCCGGTAATACATCTCAAACCACTTTGCACTGGGCATCAATACATATTCCGGATTGCTTTCAATATTTGACACATGCCTGAGAACCGCCTCATAATCAAACAACCATAGTGAAATATCAGCCAGAAGGGCATCAATGGCCGCTTTGGTCGCTCTCCCCTTCAGCTCCTCCAGAGTTTGATATCCATCGGTGGTGGCATATTTCCGGGCCTCTTCAAGATCATTGATCAGCAAGCTAAGAATCTCTTCCCCATCTGATTTCACCGGGTAAAAATCAGCATCATCCGATTCTGTAGGTTCAGTCACAAAAGGAACGTCCTTGAAGATCCGCACCAGGTAGAAATAGCTCAGGCTCCTGAGGAAATATGCTTCTGAGAGGTATCCCTGCAGGATATAATCCGAAAAAGTATCGTCATTCTCCTGCACCAGTGGTGCATTCCTGATCACCTCGTTGCAGTAATTGATCACTTTGTAAAAATCCGACCAGTTACACATCCAGTTCTCAGGGTAGATATTCCCCTCAGCAATTCTCTGCTCATTCCAGTCCTGGTTATAATCTCCAATCACCATATCAGCCCGGATCTCCCCGTACTTAAACAACATACCATCCATTTGGGCAAAGGATTCATAAGCGCCCATAATGACTGCCTGTACATCTTCTTTGGTTTTCCAGAATTCCTCCCTGATCAATCCCTGCGGAGGAATTAACTCAATCCAGTCGCTGCAGGAAAAAGGAGAGACCAGGGTGATGAATATCAGAATATAGATTGTTTTTATTTTCATGCTATGCTTATTTGCTTATAATTAAAATCCAACAGAAATACTCATCGTGATCATCTTGGGAGGAGGTGTTTTAGCCCGGTCCACCCCGATCCAGAATGGATCACTGGCATCCTGACTAATTTCAGGGTCCTGACCACTGTAATTGGTAAGGGTCATCATTTTTCTGGCACTCACTGCAAAATTCATGGACCTTACCCTTAATTTCTCACAGAGATCCCTTCTTAACCTGTACCCCAGTTTCATGTTAATCAGCCGCAGGTAATCACCAGGTTCCACATATCGGTCCGAGCCCAGGTTATTGGCCGGGTGATAGAGGTAGGCCCTGGGCAGCATCCCCTCTTCATCCTGTCCCTGCACCCGCCACCTGCTCAGAACTGCTTTGCTTTGGTTGTTCTTGTCGTACATCCCCTCTGTCTCAATGGCCACTCCATTGACAATATCAAATCCCATTCTGTAGTGGAATGCAAATGAAAGGTCAAAATTCTTATAATCGAAGCTGGTGCCAAATCCACCGATAAAATCGGGATTGGAATCCCCGATATAAACCACATCATTCAGGTCAATAACCCCGTCCTTGTTGATGTCCTCATACATTGCATCCCCGCCTCTGAAAATATAAGATCCCGCATAGGTCATTGGTATTGGAACGCCGGCTTCATCTACCAGCACATTCCCGTTGGCATCCCTGGCCAGGGCATCGGCATCTGTGGGGTAAACCCCCAGGTACCTGAATCCAAAGAAGGATCCGATGGGTTCCCCTATCATTACCCTGCGCGGATACTCTTTATTGCTGATGGATGTGGATCTCTCGGTATTAAAATTATCAGGCAGATCCACAAATGAATTAATATTCTGGGAGGTATTAAAATTGACGGCCCAGCGAAAATTCTCCCCCTGGATGATCTTGTATTCCATCATCAACTCCCATCCTTTATTTACAAGCTCACCCCCATTGAGATAATTTAGATACTCATACCCGGATGAGGTGGGTATTTCATATTTTTGCCAATCTTGTGATCCCCCAAATAAGAGGTCCGAAGTAGTTTTAATATATACATCACCCTCCACATATAGTCTGTAATCAAGAAAATTCAGCTCCAGTCCCACATCATAGGATTCAATATTTTCCCACCTCAGGTTATTCAACTGTATTTGGGTAGGTACAATGGCAGGATTTGTAATATAATTTCCATTGCTGGTGGATTCATAAGTCGCAAAGCGGGCATAGGAATCGGTGGGCTGCCTGCCTGCAACTCCCCAGCTGGCCCGCAACATACTCTCGTCCAGAAACTGGAAACGCTGCATAAAGGATTCACTGCTGAATCTCCATCCAACTGATACCCCTTTGAACAATCCCCAGCGGTTGTTGAGTCCAAAAGCTGAATGGGCATCAGCCCTTAAAATGGACTGGATCATATACCGGTCTTTGTATTTATAATTGATATTCGCCAGCGCTCCCAGGGAGCGGGTTTCTCCCGATCCGGTACCGATCCAGTTGATCTGAGCGTCAATGGCCGGGTCCTGAATATCGGTGCTGGGAGTTTTGTTGCTCTGGATATACATCCATTCATACCTTGACTGATCCGTAATCCAGCTCAATGCTCCTGATAATACATGATTTTCATTTTTAAACGGGGAATCAAAAGCAAGCTGGGTCTCAGTCCTTATTTGTGATTCGATGTTATTGCCTTCATCCGCCTTATTCACATTCCATGCCAGCCAATCAGCTCCAAAAGCGTTATAGGGAAGGTAAGCCTGAGATTTCTGGCCCCTGTACTGAAATGAAATGGTCTCCCTGAGAGTGAGCCATTCCAGAATGCTATACCGCAATCTGAAGGTATTCTGAAGCTGGTTGACCACCCTGTCATCCTTTCCCAGATCCGAAATAGCCACCGGATTATAATAGCTGCTTCCCGCACCCTGGTAGCTGTTGATGGGGGTAAAATATTCACCGGTAGGTACCCCGTTTGCATCATACTCCCAAATACTCATATTGGGTGCCTTGATGTAGGCCATGTTCCGTACATTCCGGTCACTCAATTCCAGGTTTCCCTCCGTATTGTTATTGGTGTAATTGAACTGGACCGTAAAAAGCAGCTTCCTGGAAAGGTAATAATCCAGGTTGACCCGTGTGGAGAATCTCCTTGAGTTGGTATTGATGGTAGTACCTCCCTCATCCACATAACTGAATGAAGTAAAGTACCTTGTTTTCTGTCCGCCTCCCGACACCTTAAAATAATGGTCATGGGTCATTGAATTCTGGGTAATGGCCCCCAGCCAGTCAGTATTTGCCGAGTAATTATAAAAATCCACATAATCCTTGTCATAAGCAATCTCGGGCGGAATATCGAATACACCCCGGGCATTGTGCCACTCTTCCAGCTGAAGCATCACATACTCGTCGCCATTTAGCATGGGAATGGCAGGGGGCTGGAAATTTATGCTGTTTTTGTACTGGTAGTCGAACTGCACTTTTCCCAATTTCCCTGTATGGGTTTCGATCAGCAGCACACCGTCGGCACCCCTGGAACCATAGACGGCAGTGGAACCTGCATCTTTCAGGATCTCAATGGATTTAATATCCTGCAGGGCAATATTTACAAGTTCACTGATATCCTCAGTGTCAGCCGAACTCAGATCAAAGTCCTGGGGTATTCGAATTTGCGGAATTCCGTCAATAACAATCAGAGGTTGGCTGTTCCCCATCCCGCTAAGACCACGGATCACCAGTTGTGAACCGGAACCAGGATCGCCTGAAGCTGCGATGATGTCCAGTCCGCTCACCTTGCCCTGAAGTGCATCAGAAGCGGAAAGGAAGCCTGCATCCTGCATCTCGATCAGATCGACTTTCACCGAGGAAGAAGCTTTATCCCGGTCATCGATGTTGGTCAGGCTATGCTTGGTTTTTGCTACTGCAGTCACGGTCACCTCCTCCAGTTCCACATTGGATGGATCCAGTTCGATGACTAAAGGACCGGCAGCATTGGTGCTAATTTCCCGGGTATTGTACCCGATCACACTGATCCTGATGATATTTTCCGGATTCCTCATCTCCAGGATAAAATCCCCATTCACATTGGTAATGGTCCCGTTGATGATGCGGTTTTCCTTGTCATATTCAATGACATTCGCACCAATGACCGCGGTCTTATCATCCTTATCAATGATCCTTCCCCTGATTATTTTCTTTTGCTGGGGTAAGGCTTGCACAAAACAGCCCAGTGCCAGAAGCAGTATGATCACCTTTTTTGCCATTTTCATTTCATATTCATTAGTTGGAATCCAGATCTTCATAGTTCAGTACCCGGTCTGTTTCATGGATCACCGTATTGATGAGCACCATGGGAAAAACTTCGGTTCCCTCACCAAGACTTATTCCAGTCATTATATTGGTAGTCCCGTCTGATTCATTGATGGTCAGATAATCGTTTCCCGATTTATCCGGAATGGTGATCACATCATAACCGGGTTCCACATAGATCTTGGAGAATACGGTAGTGAATTCTGTGGAGGATTCATCAATTCTGGTGGTTTCATAATAAGCGGGAAGTTTGTCTCCATCCGTAAAAATCAATTCTCCCTGGACAAAGTGCAACAACAAAAGGCGCCTGAGGTCTTCCTGGTTCAGGGTATCTGCCCTTGCCGCATTCAGGGCCGAATCGCTTGGAACAAATATGGTGTAATTTTCATTATCCGAAATAAAGGTATACCGGTATTCTTTATCCTTACTTAGTCCGGCTTTCTTTAAAAGGTCGTGAAATCCGGGATACTCACCGGATATTTTTAAATAGAGGTTGGTGGCTGAAAAGCTATACCAGTTATCTATTTCATAACTTATCCCGTTATCGGCATCCTCACTGATCTGCCGGGGGATATCGGCAGTCTGTATTTCTCCCTTATATCCAACTGTAGTAGGTGCGGTACCTTTTACTTCTCCGGTCTCATTATTGATCACAAGATAATTTCCTGCCAGGTTCTTGATAAACTCTTTCCTGGCTATACCCCTGGGATTTCTGGTGCCAATATGGTTCAGGATCAATGTCCGTAGCTCATTTGTATTCACTCCATACCTTTGCGCAGAAAGGCCACTTCCCTGGTAAAGGAAGAAAGACTCTGAACTGTAATCATACAGAAGGGAAGAATCTTGCTGGCAATCCGCATCGGATTCCACGAAAAACATGTAATCCTCTGACTCTCTTTTGAGAGCAGCCAGCAGGCCGGCATCCTCAATGGCGAACATGGAGAAGGAGTAGCCCCTCTGCTGATAAATGGGTCCTGTTACACTTTTAAAGGCCCTGGGAATGATGGCCTCATCAACTCCCATAAAGGTGCAATTGCTTCCATATTGTTTATGGACCACATTGGCCAGGTCGACCATCACCCTGTCATCTTCACCATTATAAAAACCATTCTCCAGATCCGTCGGATAAACGGGATTGGTAGACAGATGTGTATTGGCAATGATCCTCTTGATGTGCTTTGGTGCACTCTCCAGGTCACCCCATTTACCGGTTCCCACCAGGTAGTCAGTGATAAACCTGTCCAGTGCCTCATTTGTGGGGGCCACCATCCCGTGATGGTACCTGATGGAAACATTTCCGGGCAATCCGAAAGTCCCCCGGGGTGCAGTTGTTTCTTCATTGAGAATATCAAAAGCAAGTTCGGGATAGGTTAGATCAAACAGGGAATCCACCACAAATCCCTCTTCAGCACCCGGCTGATCAAAGGTTCTTGCCTCGTTGTATCTGAACTCAGGAAAGCGGTTCAACAGGTTTAAGAACTGGGTATAGGATTTTCCTTCAGATGCGGTCTCCAGCAATTCATAAGCATTTTGAAGGGGATCCACCACTTTATCCACATTGTATACAAATCCGTTCTCTGCAAAAATCTCATCCCCGAGGATTTTTGCTCCGGCAAAATAGAGATCATCTCCACTCTCAATGGACCTGTCAAAATAAAAGTGGTAGTCATCCGTACTCAGGTCATAAATATCAAAATACCCTTTAAAAAATATGGGCACATATTTGCGTGAATCTGTAAGGAACATCCTGTACCAATCTGATTCCAGTGTATCGACGATCTGGATATCTTTATCCGCCTCATTATACCCAATCCCCAACTTTCTGTTTTTCTCAAGCAGCAGGGTTTCTCTCTTGAATCCCCGGGGTTCATCGTTGTTGATATCAAGGGTATCGATCCATCCCCATACATCCAGCGACCGCAACTGGGCCTTGCTCCAGGGATTCTGGACAATATGGTATTTAACCAGCTTATCAAGCTCCTGGCCGGGAATATCGCCCAAACCATTGTATATGGGATGTTTCTGGAACCAGGCTGTAAAAGCCTCATTGTTTGGGGCAAAAATCGTATAACTCCCCGATCTGTCAATGATGGTATCATAACCGCTAAGCGCTACACATTCTGCAAATGTCGATAGATCGGGTTGATCCAGCAACTGGGTATAAACCTTGCCGGCCAGCCATTCGGGCCGTTCGTATTTATCCCCGCGCTTCATATCAGGATCACATCCTGAAATAAGGAAGATGCCCAAAGCCACCAGGGTAAGTATTCGTGTTTTTATCATTACGAATTATATATATTATGTATATGCGTCCATAAACTACCCAGGTTTAAGTTCGCTTGCATAAAGGCAGGAAAAGTGTAAAATATCTTAGACTGTACAGATAATCAAGTAGTAATAGGCCCCACATTCTGCAATCGGTTGCTTTGATGAGTAGTTAAAGGGTCTCGTATGCCTCCAAATATATAAAAATGTTCAATATAGCGTAAGAAATACACGTCTAATTAGAGTCAGTCTATACAAGGGTTATACCGCACAAACCATATATTAGCACTTGAATTTCAACTATGGATTTTTATTACTAAATTGTGAGGCGATTTCATTTTTATCACACAATAACCAAATTAAAATTTTCATAATTATGAGCAAAGAAAATGGCAAGGGTGTTTCCAGAAGAAAATTTATTGGAACCACCGCAGCTGCAACTGCAGGCTTTACTATTGTCCCCAGCACCGTAATTAGCGGCATGGGACATGTTGCACCCAGTGACAAATTGAATATTGCCGCTGTCGGTATTGGGGGTATGGGCGCTTCAAACCTTCACAATATCAAGGACCAGAACATTGTAGCTCTCTGCGATGTGGACTGGAAATACGCAAAAGGCACTTTTGATGCATATCCAAAAGCTAAAAAGTACTGGGACTGGAGAAAAATGTATGATGAAATGGGCAAGAAAATTGATGCGGTAGTTGTGGCAACCGCCGACCATACTCATGCACTGATTGCAGCACATGGCATGACCATGGGGATGCATATGTTCGTACAGAAGCCCCTTACCCATTCAGTATATGAATCCAGGTTGCTCACAGCACTTGCTGCCAAACACAAAGTGGCTACCTCCATGGGGAACCAGGGTTCCTCAGGTGAAGGTGTGAATCTTACCACAGAATGGCTCATGAACGGTGAGATCGGAGAGGTAAGGGAAGTGGAAGCATTTACCGACCGTCCCATCTGGCCACAGGGGATGAATGTACCCGAGGAGAAGATGCCTGTACCCGATACCCTCAACTGGGATCTCTTTACCGGTCCTGCCGTAATGAACGATTTCAATGAGATTTACCATCCCTGGAACTGGCGGGGCTGGTGGGACTACGGAACAGGAGCGCTGGGCGATATGGCCTGTCATATCTTACACCCTGTATTTGTTGGGCTGCAACTGGAATACCCCACTAAGGTACAAGGAAGTTCAACGCTGCTGCTGACCAAATGTGCCCCGAATGCACAAATGGTGAAACTGACCTACCCCGAGCGGAAGCCCACACCAAAAATGAAACTCCCCCAGGTGGAGGTAACCTGGTACGACGGCGGACTGCAGCCCATGAAACCAGATTGGTGGCCAGAAGGCAAGAGTATGAATGATGCCGGAGGCGGTTTATTGTTCCATGGTAGCAAGGATACCCTGGTTGCCGGATGTTACGGGGTAAATCCATGGTTACTCTCTGGAAGGGTTCCCGATGCTCCCAAGTTCAGGCGTCGTGTAGAAAATGGCCGAGATGGCCATGAAATGGACTGGGTAAGGGCCTGCAAGGAAAGTCCCGAGAACCGTGTAGAGACGGCCTCTCCATTCTGTGAAGCCGGCCCCTTTAATGAAATGGTGGTGATGGGAGTAAATGCCGTTCGTCTGCAAGGACTAAATAAAGAACTTGAATGGGATGGTGAGGCCATGGAGTTTACCAATATTGGCGACAATGAGATGTTGGAAATGGTGATCAAGGATGGTTTCAAGATCCATGACGGACATCCCACCTTCGACAAGGACATGACCGATCCTTTTTCAGCCAAAGAGTTTGCTGCAGAACTGGTGAAGCACACCCCGAGAGAAGGGGGTTGGGAACTTCCTCCCATGCCTTAACTAAAGTTGAATTATAGTGATTGGTGACCGGTGATCAGGGACTGGTGACCTACAATACTAAGAGGCTGTATCGAAAGATACGGCCTCTTTCTGTTTCTCCATGGAAAGCTCTAATATTTAGAGAATAACGCCCTCCATGGACTTTTCCAGTTCGCGTGCATGACCCAGGAACTCTTCCAGGCTCATCTCCTTGAAGAAGAGGAGTCCGTGGGTAGCCCTCACCCTGGAACTCTCACTCTGGTAAAAATAGTTCTTACCAAGTAACAACTGTACCGCCTTCAGTTGTTCCACCCAGATTTTTTTGGTCAGATCACTGAATTTCCCGTCATGCTGATAGCTGGGGAACGAAGCGTCCACCTGGCTCAGGTAACTGCAGGTAAAGGCGTTGTCCATGACACCCATGGCATTCAGTGAAACCGGTACAATCCGGTTTGCCTCTCCAGGGTGGAAACGGTACCAGACATTCCTGTAACCCCATACCCGCAGCTTGGAGAGGTCCTCTTCCTCGCTCCACATCCGAAGGGCATCGGCTATCACCTGCAGCACTTTATAATGGGTATCGGGTCCGCTTCCTTCAGGATCAAAGGCCAGGCTGACCACGCTTGGCTTAATCTTCCGGAGTTCCTCCAGGATCGGTTGGACATCCCGGTCTCTTTTCGGCTGTTCAGTAAATACATCGCCAGTATAGAAGCCCAGCCTCAGGTGGTGAATATTATCTGTCGGAATTCCGAAATAGGCCCAGACCAGTTCTTCTTCAAATTCACGGAGCATGCCCTTCAGCTTCTGAATGTCCGGGGTGTTGATCTCACCATCGTAACTCTTCTTCAGGATCATCAGGATGTTGTTGATCTCATCCCTGAGTTGTGCCACACTTTTCACTTTATAGATCTCCACTATGTCCCTCACCAGCCTGTGGGCCAGCCCCCTCCGGAGTTCATACTTCTCTCCGGAAGCCACTTTTAGCAAATAGTGGTTCACATCCTTGTCCCGTTTGAATTTGTAACCGGACTTAAAGAAATCAGGGTATTCAGTCATCTGGATCAAACCTGTTTCCAGGAAGTGCTTGGTATCTTCAAGTGCTTCAATCACGAATCTATTGGTTACAGCTGTGAACCCGGATGTTAATATGGAGAAGTAATTGGAATTGGTCTCGTTCCTCATCAAACGGTGGATGTGTGGATTGATCCCCAGCATGATGTCATCATGATGTGGTCCTGTATGGTAATACACCTGGTTTGTTTCGGAGGACATACCCGCTTCAAACTTCCGGAGGGTGGAATCGACCACCGAGGCTACTGTCTGCTCGCTTAACCCGGGGATCATCCTGCAGTAGCGGTCCTCCTTCAGATCGCTCATGGTGAGGTGATGCCCGTACTTGTCCAGTTTCGCACAAAGGTCAATCACCGCCTTATCCGTCTTTTCCTCGGTCCACGCTCCCTCTCTGAAATATGCGTCGACTGATGCCCGGAGACTCGAAGCCGCACCTGTGGTAAGGTAGAACCTGGCATTCTCCAGGCCCGAAAGTACGCTGGCAGGATAGAGGTTGGAAGGCTTCTCTTCAAGTGCGCTTTGCACCACGGAAGCCTTGGCTTCACCGGCTGCGAAAATAATGGATACAACCCGGGGGTCATATGTGATGGTCTCAAGTCCAATGGTAATCACCAGCCGGTTCCTGGAGATCTCAATACCTCCCAAGTCAGATGCAGCAACGGCCTGGGTCTCAAAATTAGTCTCAGTAAGCCGGGTTGTGGAATGGTGGTCCGAACCGCGTGTGTTGAAGGCAATATGCCCATCAGGACCAATACCTCCAAGAAAAAAACCGATACCGCCCTTATCCCTCACCTGCGCCTCATAGTCGGTGCACCAGTTATCGATGGCAAAAATGGAATCTTGCTGAAGCTTCTCGAAATGGCTTTTTGGCTCACGGTATCTGAGCGACAGGTCCACCCCGTTGTCTTTGAAAACTTCAGAAAAATGATGACCACCTGCCAGGGGGATCTCATCCGAATTGATCAGCAGAGAACTGGCCAGATCCAGTCCGAAACCGTCGATATAGTACTTTTTTACATAGTTGTAGAAACTATTGTGCTGCCTGGAGCTGATGGGGAAAAATTCATCGATCTGGACAAACTGAAGTCCTCCCAGGGTGGGCTTTTCCATGTTCCCGATACCATATTTGCTCCTCAGGTCCCTCACCTTCTTGCTTTCCCAATTCTCCAGCATGTAGCTTGTCCATTTAATATAGTATTCAGGGGTTTTTCCCGTAGGCAGGCTGATCACCCCATTTGGATTTTCGCTTACCCATTCCAGGAAACGAAGGGAGGTGAGCAATCCCATTAAAGGGAAGTTGTCGACTACAATGTATGGAATGTGTGTATTGATCTCAGGCGAACCTGAAATTTCATAAAAGGCTGCTTCAACTTTCGAGGTAAATTTCATAAGTATGGAATTGGTATAACATGTGAGCAATAGAGAATTGCAAAAATATTCATTTTGCAATTCTAAATCAATCTTAACAGGAATTTTCTCAGTTGAAAATGAAAATTTGAAGCCTTGCTTTCTTATATTTTACTAAATTGTATGACCAAAATTTATATTCCCTGTTCCATGAAAAAGCAAGTTCTCTCCTTCCTTTTACTGACTCTGTTAAGCGCAGGTATATTAGCCCAGGATCCTGAATCCATTGATGGGATATGGCTGGGGACCCTGAAAATCCAATCCCTGGAGTTGCGACTGGCCTTTACCCTGTCGGGATCAGCAGATGGTGAGCTTAAGGCTCTTATGAAAAGCATTGACCAGGGAGGAGTGGAAGTTCCCATGGAGGAGGTCCTTCTTAAAAATGACACCCTGCTGGTAAGGCATTCAGGTGCAGGGATCGAAGTGGAAGGCAGGATCAATCCGGTACAGCTTGTGTGGGAAACCGAATTCAGGCAGGGCCCGGTGAAAGCACCGATCACGTTTTTAAAAGTGGAGCAACTCCCGGGCATGGTAAGGACCCAGGATCCGGTTCCACCCTTTCCTTACCGGGTAGAAGAAGTAAGCTTCAGAAACCAGGAAGCTGACATTAACCTGGCAGGTACACTGACCATCCCTGAGGGTGATGGACCTTTTCCTGCAGTGATCCTGCTCACCGGTTCGGGACCTCAGAACAGGGATGAAGAGCTTTTTGGTCACAAACCTTTCCTGGTGCTGGCCGATTACCTCTCCCGCAATGGCATTGCCGTACTAAGGGCAGATGACCGGGGCGTGGGAGGAAGTACCGGTTCATTTGCCGGATCCACCACAGGAGATTTTGCCACAGATGCACTTGCCGGAGTGAATTACCTGAAAACCAGAGAAGAAATCTATACTGAGCGGATCGGGCTGGCCGGGCACAGTGAAGGAGGTATGATGGCCTCCATTGCTGCTTCCTCCTCGGCTGATGTGGGCTTCATCATTCTGATGGCAGCTCCTGGTGTCCCCTTTGAGGAGATTATACTCTACCAGAAAAAACGGAAATGGAAGCAGGCCGGCATCAGTGAAGGAGACATGGCCCTTCTGATGAGATGGCACAATGAAGTGTGGTCCCTGGTTTCAGGCCCGCTCAGCAATGAAAAGGTGCAGGATAAAATAAGAATCCTTTACAGCGAGCTAACAGAGGATGAAAAAACCCGCCTGCAAAAGTCTGAAGAGCTCCTGGAAGCAGAGATCAAGGTAGTAACAGATCCCTGGTGGCGCTATGCAGCCAGATACAAGGCTGCTAAAACACTGGGCAAAGTCAGTTGTCCTGTCCTGGCCATCAACGGGAGCAAAGATACCCAGGTTACAGCCAATGAGAACCTGGCAGCCATCAAAGAAGCGCTTCAGTCCGGGGGAAATAACAATTACCAGGTGAAGGATCTTGAAGGACTGAACCACCTCTTCCAGACTGCCGGGACAGGGGATGAATCTGAATATATGAAAATTGAAGAGACCGTATCGCCGGTAGCCATGGAGATTATCTCATCATGGATCAACGACTTGTATACCGATCAATAATGCTAAGAGTCTTCTCCCCGGCATTTGATCATAGCATCAGTTTTAGAGGTTTAAGTTTCTCCGGAAAAGTCTCTCTGAGAAGTGCCCGGGCAAGTACCTGTGTCGGATCAATGCTTACCATTCCTTCTATTAGCGCTTCAGGAAAAGCCAGTGGGATTTCTGTACATCCCAGGATCACTCCCCGGGCCCCAAGATCTTTTAAGGCAGTGAAGCCCTTTTGAAGGTTTCTATGTGCCTGTGGGTGAATGGAACCTGATAGCGATTTAATTCCATAGACCGGGTCGTAGATGGCCGGATGGATCAGATTCTCCTGCATTCTCTCATTGGGAACCAGCACTTCATAACCTTTGGTCTCAAGCATATCCACATATACCCGGCTCCGGTAAGTGCCTGTGGTGGAAAGCACACCGATTTTTGTCAGGTGTGGGTAAGAGCTGCGGATAAAAGAGACCGTTTCTGCAATCATATGCAGCAGTTTCAGGGCACTCCCCTGTTGTTTTAATTCATCACGGATCGAAGAGAAAATCGGATCCACATGAGCCGTATTGCACGGGATCCCAGCTACACTTGCTCCAGCCTGTTCAAGTTTGAGAAGCACCCTGGCAATGGCAGAAGCGGGATTTTCCTCCACCCTTCCCTCCAGATACTCGGTCCGGTCCATAATACCACCCGGCAGTGAGAATAAAAGGGCATCCACATGATCCTGGTCACAGGCCGCATGGGTGTTATCAAATACTTTTTTCAGGAGATCAAGGCCGGCATAGGGTCCTACCCCTCCCACAATTCCTATCATGGTCTGTTCTACTTCTTCTTTCTTAGCGAAGATCCCCTGACTATCAGCGCATGTTTCAATACCACATTCTGGGTAGCCACATGGCTTTTATGATCCAGCATGGACATGAGACTGGAGGCCGCGATACGCCCCATTTCCACAGCAGGATAGTTGATGGTGGTCAGGGCCGGCTCTACTATTCTGGAAACATGCCCGTTGTTAAATCCCACAATAGCTATGTCTTCCGGGATTCTGAATCCCTGTCGTTTCAGCTCCGTCATAAGCGAAACCGCAGATACATCATTGGCTGCAAATATTCCATCCGGCTTCTCTTCCAGATCAAGGATTTTTTTCAATGTACGGGAACCCGATCCTTCGTTCAGGTTATCATATACCATCAGCTCCGGATCGAGTGCAATGCCATTTTCAGTTAAAGCATCCTTATAGCCCCTGGCCCTTTCTCCAAATACCGAGCAGGTTTGATTCTCCCCAAGGTAAAGGATCCTTTTGCACCCCTGCGTAAGCAAATGCGTGGTTGCATCATACCCGGCCTGACGGTTGTTGATCACCACCGTGGTAACCCGGCGTTCCGTATCTGCACCCACACGGTCAAACAATACCACCGGGATATTTTTACTGGTCAAAACATCCAGATGGCCCAAGGTTTCGGTTTCAGGGGACAATGAGATTAACAGTCCCTCCACGCGAATGTTAAACAGCGCCTTGATATTGTCTTTCTCGTTTTTTATGGAATCGGTAGACTGACTCACTACCAGGTTATAGCCCTTATTCCGGATCACATGCTCTATACCGGATACCACTGCTGACATAAAGGTACTTTCGAAGCGGGGCAGGATCACTCCAATGGTATTGGAGCGGTTCATACGGAGGTTGCTGGCAAAGGGATTTTGCTGATAACCCATGGATTCGGCCATAGTCTTGATGCGTTCGGTAGTTTCCTGCTTAATGGCCGGATGATCCCTTAGGGCCCGGCTGACCGTGGATGCGGAAAGATTGAGCTTCCGGGCAATATCGTAAATGGTAATTTCTTTCTTTTGGGACATTCCAGATCAATCTAAGAGTAAGTAACACACTATGTAAGATAAAAAAAAATAATTGCAGGTGCAACCGATTGCATCATTATACCAAAATAATGCTTCATGCAAACTAACAGGAACATGGCACCCCAGGCACAACTTCCTGGTACAAATTCATCTGATGCAGCCTTTCGCTGCGACGAGTATAACAGCGCGGGCAGGTTGAGAAGTGCTCCAGGTCCCACAGATCG
>JBDLIX010000050.1:0-33594 GCA_039714655.1 Bacteroidota bacterium | reverse complement strand
GACCAGTCCGGAACGGAAACAGTTACTACGGGAGGCGCAAATGAGGAAGAAACTGCGGCTGGCCTGTCCGGTTTGATCCAGAAGGATGACCCGGGAGATGAATCTGCAACAGACGCCTCAGAGTCAGCTGCAGAAGGAACCATCTCCGGTGCAGACGCCGGTTCTGATGCCGGTACCACCGTGGCCGGAGTACCTGCCATGGAGGATGAACGGTCGTTGTGGGGATTTTTCTGGCTGGCATTCGGACTTGGTTTGCTGGCATTGCTTACCCCCTGTGTGTTCCCCATGATCCCCATGACCGTCAGTTTCTTTATGCAGGGAAGTGACAACAAAGCCAGGGGGATTTTTCGGGGACTGGTCTTCGGAATCTCCATCATGGCCATTTATACATTGCTGGGTGTCATTGTAAGTGTTTCCAATGTGGGACCCAATGCAGCCAATGCGCTTAGTACCCACTGGATCCCCAACCTGATCTTCTTTGCCCTCTTTATCATCTTTGCCTTCTCCTTTTTTGGCATGTTTGAGCTGGTGTTGCCCTCCAGTTGGTCAAACAAGGCTGATAGCCAGGTGGATAAGGGAGGACTTGGAGGGGTTTTCTTTCTGGCAGTGACCACCGTCCTGGTCTCTTTCTCCTGCACTGGTCCCATTGTGGGGGCACTGCTTGTAGAGGCTGCCGGCGGACTGGCACTGAAGCCCATCCTGGGGATGTTTGGATTTGGATTGGCCTTTGCCATTCCTTTTACCCTGTTTGCCATCTTCCCCTCCTGGTTGAAGGGACTGCCCAAATCGGGTGGCTGGCTCAACGCCGTGAAGGTGGTGCTGGGATTCATCGTACTGGCCTTCAGTATGAAATTCCTGCTGGCACTGGATCCTTCCAATAAAATATTGACCAGGGAGCTATACCTGGCGGTCTGGATCGTCCTCTTCTCTATGCTGGGGATGTACTTCCTGGGCAAGATCAAGTTTTCGCACGACAGCGATTTGCCACATGTTTCGGTACCCCGACTCCTGTTAAGTATTGCATCCTTCACATTCGTCATCTATCTCTTCATAGGGCTGTTTGGATACGAACTGAAAACCATTGCCCCCTTGTTGCCCCCCAAATCCCCCAACGGACTGGATCTGACACAGCGCGCCGTCCACACGGGTGGCCCCATGGCTGCCACAGCAACTCCGGACCAGGAGGGTTGTACTCCCGTTAAGTATGCCGACAAGTTTCATATGCCATTTGGGTTGAAGGGGTTTTATGACCTTGAAGAGGGACTGGCCTGCGCCAAAGCCTCCGGCAAACCTGTACTCATCGATTTTAAGGGCCACTTCTGCAGCAACTGCAAGAAGATGGAGGCCGCTGTCTGGTCAGATCCCCAGGTGCTGAACACCCTCCGGAACGATTTCGTGATCGTGGCACTCTATACCGACGACCGCACCAAACTGCCAGAATCGGAGTGGTACACTTCAGATGAGGACGGCAAAGTGAAGAAGACCATTGGTCAGCAAAACATCGACTTCGAGATCGCAAACTTCCAGACCAACACCATCCCCCTCTATGTAATTATGGATTCAGATGGGAAAGTGATAGGACAGCCCAAAGGCACCGACCTGGATGTGCAGAGCTATCTGGGTTGGCTGAAGGAGGGGAAGCTGAAAAATAGTAATTAGCACTTCTACCAGGAGACCATAATCCTCCTTTCCAATAAGGACTACTTCCATTTCATATCCGGAAGTGCATAGTTGATCCCGATCAGAGCCTCGTAATTGTTGTACCCTCTTCTAGTCCTGAAATCCTCCAGGTCGCTGTTGGAGGACCTGGCATCTGAATTCAGACGGAGAGAGATCTCCCATTGACGGGAAAGTTTGTGTTTCATGGTCAGACTGTAGTCAAAATATCCATATTCCAGCATGGGATTGACTGCATGAGAGGAGAATGCCTCTCTGATATCATAATTCAACAGTTTGTAATCCCCATACAGGGAGATATAGAAACCATTCCTCATATAACGGATCCTCAATCCTCCTCCGTAACTGAAATAGCTGTAATATCCCTCAAACATATCCACCCGTCTTTTCACCTCCAATTCCGGATTTATCCTGAACCCCCGCATGGGTTTCCAGCTATAATCCAGCTGGGCCGCAAAGTATCTGAAATGCCTTAGCGGGGAGATACGATCATATGTTCCGCTGGCATCCAGCGCATGATAATGTGTGTAATACCTGTCAAGAAGGGAAAGTTCCATGTTCACTTCATGCTTCCTGGCAGGCTCTGCATTGATTGAATAGCTGAACTCAAGGTTCGCGTGGTCCAGCGGATCAAAGGTGTTCTCGTCGTAGTAGATCTTGTATTGATACCTTGAAAACAGCCGCATGGAGAGTTTCTTTGAGGGGAGGATATCAAGGTAGAGTTTTGCCTCGTTGCCCAGGTACTTAAAGGACCTCATAAGAAGGTCACCAGTTACCGAACTTCCCACGCGATCTGACCACCTGAAATTGTAGAAGAGCCCAAGGTGGATCTTTTTACCCAGCAACCGGGTATAATCCGTATATGCATTGAGCCGGGTCTGGCTCAGTTCATCATAATTCAGATAATACCTGTACCAGAGGTCACTCCCCAGGCTAAAAGCATATTTATTGTCCTTCTCTTTCAGGAAATCAATGTCGTATCCCACATCTGCCAGCATGTCGGAAATGAGCAGGCTATCCCTGTCCCAGTACTCATCTGTCTCATTGTTGTAAAGTACATCGGGACTTTTGAATATATTGTACTCTCCTCCACCGGTCAGGTTGAATTCAGTTTTCAGCTCAGATTGAGCCAGGGCAGGCGCAAGTCTGGCCAACAGCAGACAGGCAATGCCTGTTCCCATCCATCTCATGTAATTCTTCATGCCTTTCAAAGGTTTATATTTTTAATCAAACGGGTTTTAATCAAACGGGTTTTTGTGCCGGATCATTGTTGAGTGGGAGATTTATGGATAATTTTAAAGTCCTGGTCCAGTTGAAGCAGCGCTGTATAAAAAGTTTCTGCCCGGACGGGATCTCCCAGCATCTCGTAAGCCTGGCCCAACCTGTAATGGGAAAACTTGTGTTCGGGATCCCTTTCCAGCACGCTGTGGAACCAGCCCACGGCTTCCTCTGTTTCCTCAAGGTCCAGGTAAGCTTTTCCCGTCCAGTACAAGAGCCAATCTCTGTCATCTCCACCCGTTCTTGCCAGCTGGTAAGCTTCCAGGGCCATTTGATATTGACCCAATTCATGGAGCCGCTTCCCGCTTTGGTAGAAGTTCGTTTCAATCCCGAACTCTCTGTTTTTCCGGAAGGCCACGATCTCGTAATTGACATCATCATCCAGTTCGTTAAAGAGTATCAAAAGCTGGTCATACGCCCTCCTGTACCCTGGATCCAGTTCGATCACCTGCAGGAATTGGTAAACGGCTTTATTAAGCTGATTGAGCTTTTTTTGCTGCAGGCCAAGGTTGAAACGAATATCAGGATTGTCCGTGTCCAGATCCATGGCATCTTCAAGAACCGAGATTGCCAGTTCTACCTGGTCGTTCCGTCCGTAAAGGATGGCAAGGTTGATCCTTGCCTTCACATTGTCAGGATTCACCTCAATTAATTTTTCATAGGCCTCCATGGCTTTCCCGGGCTGATCCTGCCTGTTGTAGGTAAGACCCAGGTTAAACCAGGCCTTTGAATAATTGGGGTGGATGGAGAGCAGGCGCAGGTAATGTTTAGTTGCATCCGGAAAATTATCACTCCTCAGAAAGGCATTGGCCAGGGTGAGCAAAGCTTTTGTATAGTCGGGTTGTATCTCCAGCGCTTTTTCATATGCGTCAATGGCCGATGCCGTACTTCCGAGGTTATCGTAAAGCCTTCCAAGGTTGTACCAGCTTTTTAGTGCACTGGAATCAATGCGGATGGACTCCAGATAGCTTTCGATGGCACGGTCACTGGAATCCAGTTCGGTATAAAGCACACCCAGGTTATAGTATGCCAGGGAATAATAGGGCCTGGCGGCAATGGCGCTCCGGTAACTTTCTATGGCCATCACCGGGTTATCCTGCTGCCTGTAGAGAATCGCCATGTTGAGGTATGCCTCGGGGTATTCGTTAAATGATTCGGATACGGCCAGCCGGTACAACCGGATCGCCTCTTCTGTACTCCCCCTGCCGGAGGCGATCTTTGCCTGGAAAAAATAGGCCTGGGGCAGTGTATCACCTGTAGCAAAACCAGAAAGGACCAACTCAGCCTCCTCCAACCTGTTCTGAGAGATCAGCAGATCACCCAGCTGATTCAATAGATGTTCATGGTAGGGTTGTTTTTCCAGGGCTTTCTTATAGTGGAATTCAGCCCTGGAGAGAAGCTCCTTTTCCATGTAAAGCCTTGCGAGGTAATAGTTAGCCTGGAACGATGAGGGGTTGAGGCTGTAGATCTTCATCAACTCTTTCTCCCGCTCTGCATGCTGGTTGTAGGTCAGTGCAAGATGAAGCCTGGCCAGTTCATTACGCGGATTGAGCAAGATGGCTTCCTCCAGGTTCTCTCTTGCGGTAACGGTATCATTCACTCCAAGCTGAACCATGCCCAGCTGGCATAGCGCCCTCGATTTCCTGTTCCCGGAAGCAAGATCTGCAGAAGTCCGGAATTCTTTCATGGAAGCGGAGAACTGACCCGTTTCCGTATAGAGCAATCCCAGGTTATAGCAGATCCCGGGGTTGTTGGGATCTTCCTGTTTTGCCTGTTTGTACTGGTTTTCAGCCTCTCTGTACCGGTGCATATTCATGTAGAGTGATGCCAGGTTGATCCGGGCCTCATTGTAGCGCTGATCCTCCTTCAGTGCCTGTAAGAGATGAAGCTCTGCCTCATGATGCTCAAGCTGCCTTACCGCAATCAGACCACGAAGGTTCCATGCATCGGGCGACCGGGGAGAGCGGTTCAGCAGGTAGATGACCTTTTCTTCTGCCATTTGATACTGTTCATTCCTGAAAAGCTCCATGGCAGCCATATACACGGTATCACCTCCTCTGTCCAATTCGTTTTTTAATGCAATTTCATTGCCCATCTGTCCGGAAAAGTAGTGGGTGTCTGCATCATGATCCTCCTGTCCGAGGTAGATCAGTTCAGGCTCCCTGGAGATTCGTTCAGCATAACTGTCAAATATGAATACACCGATGATGATCAGCATCAGCAGTATGATATAGGGGATGAAGCTTTTATGTAGTGATTTGATCATACGCTGTTTCCTGACCTTTTCTCAAGGGCTTCCAGCAGACCCATGGAGTTTGAATTCTGAATCTGAAGTCCCGGCCTGGCATTGATCTCAATGACCAGCGGACCGGTTTGCGCGTCCAGGATGATGTCGATCCCCAGGAATTTCAAGGGAACCAAACCTGCAGTATTCTTGCTGATGGTTACCATCTCCTTCCATTGGGGGATCACCAAACCCCTGAATTCGACGCCCGAATCGGGGTGGGCGGTAATGCGCCTGTTTTTATAGGTTCCGTATCCCAGGCGGCCACTCTCCATCTCAATCCCGATACCAGTGGCTCCCTGGTGGAGGTTTGCTTTTCCCTTTGAGATCCGGGTGGGGATCCTGAGCATGGCCATCACAGGATTGTCGTGTTTTACAATCACCCTTATATCCGGTATGCCCTTCTCATAAATATCACTGAAAAAGGGGTGGGGGACCAGCCGTTCCTCCACGATCACTTTATCAGCATGGTCCTGCGAATATGCTCCATAAAGAATTCCGGCCATGTGCATGATAAGCCGTTCCCGGTTGTAGGGACTCCCGTCGGGTGTGATCCATCCCCCGGCATGCTTCTGCAGGATCAGTATGCCGTTCCCTCCGCTACCCATGGAAGGTTTGACCACGAAGTTTTCCAGGGTATCCAGAACGAGTAATTTTTCATCTACCTCCCACAGGTGTTCAATGAGGGTGTATGTCTCGGGTACGGGGATCTTCTCGTTTTGCAGTAAGGTTTTGCACAGTGCCTTATCGTCTGCAATCCGGTAGTCTTCCCGGTTGTTGTTGGGGTAAATAAACTCTATATTCCGCCGGTTGATGCCCACAACAGTTGATTGTGCCTTTTCTATTTTCCTCAGGTACTTTCTAATCATAGCGTGTCAGATTAGGGTCCTGAACCTGAAATATTCAATCATTCGCAGCCCAATCCAGCGTCCGAGCAGGAGGTTGATCCCGATAATCACCAGGAAAACCTCCGGGAATGCCAGAAACAGTGCCTCCATGGACCTTGAGTTCATGGCGTAATAGGCGAATACAACCACCACGAGGGTCTGGAGTGTGATCAGCAGGGCCGGCATATATCCATCCTCCTCAATTTTTCTGGCGAACCGTTCAGCACTGATGGTGAGCACCACAATGGGAAAAAGAGTAATGTAGGCCAACGAGATCATTCCGGTCCCAATGGCAAAATAGGAGATGAGCAGGAAAAGGATGACCACGCACACAAGCATGATCACAAGTTTGGGGGTATAGAGAATACCCCACTTTTGCAACGGGATATGGACAATGCTCACAATGCCGATGACCAGGAGGTAGGCAAAAAGACCGTACCAGAGTCCTGTTTCCCGGCTGGCTACCGCGATTAGTGCGGGTAGAAATACGCCGAATGTATTCAGTCCGATCACATTCCTGAATATGGCAACGATCACTGCTCCAAGCGGAAGAAGCAGGATGATCTTCAGCAATCCGATGGGCACGCCAATGTTGTCGAACGCTTCCCATAACCGGTAAGCGTTGAAGGGGTGAGTTCGCAGCTCACTAAAAAGAAGAGGATTTGCATTCAGCCTCGATTTAATGGTAAAGGAGTAATCGAAATTAATATTGGGGGTATGGGAAAAGAGGAATTCATCACCCCTGTAAAGGGCCACATAATTGTATGGAACATAGGCAAAATGACCATTCAGGGGATCAAACGGGACCCATTCACCTGAAATATACACCTCAACCCACTGGTGAGAGGTCGTCTTGGTACCATTTTCAAGGATCAGTCCGCCCACCAGTCGGGATGGAATGTGGGCTGATCTGGCAAGTGCCACAAAGAGGCGGCTTTTACCATTGCAGGAAGCTTCTCCGAGCCTGGCCGCAGTAAGTGCATCGGTTACCCCTTTAAAAGGCCGGGAAATTAGCGAACCGGTATATTCCTGGATGGAGCTCACGATATGATAGACCCTCTGTTCACTCCCCACCACCTCCTGGTAAATCTTCCTGATCCTGGGATGATTCACCTGTATATCGGGTGTAGCCTCAAGATACTCAGTATAGATCCTGGGGTAGTTTTGCTTCACAACCAGGGAGGTATCCACTATGTACTTCAGTGATGATCCCAGGAAATTATAGTGGTACATTACCTGGTGCCTTCCATTGACAAGGCCGGATTCCCACACTCCCAGCCTGCCTCTCTGCGATTGTTCAATCCTGAATTCCAGGGAGGGGCTGTTGTTGGTCTCTTCGGAGACAGACTGCCTGCCATCTGATTGTGGCAGGTAGGTGGAAATGGTTATGGGATCGCTGAAACCTTCAAATGACATGGTACAGGTCACCTCGTACCTTGTCTTTGGTAAGAACTTTTTGAAACTGTAGTCCCAAAACACAATTTTCATCACCACCACAACAGAGGAAATGATGATCAATGCATATGCAGTAAGTCTGTGGATCTTCAACAATGCCAGTTTTCCATGATAAACTACCGGGTCGCACCAGGTGGTTTATACGGGGGCAATAATGATAGGTTACGTTAGAAGCTTCCAAACTTAAAGGTCATTCCACGGGTCCATCCCCCTTTATGTGATCATGGATGCCAAGGGAAATGTGGCGAACCAGCCCAAAGGCACCGACCTGGATGTACATTATCTGGGTTGGTAAAGGGCAGGGCAGGGCTGGAGAAAGGGAAATATTAACAGTTTTTTATGAAATGGAAATTTGGATTTGGTCCCGGCATTTAATAAATTTATTTACTGATTGGGATTCATTGAAGAACGGAACCCAATTGTAGCCATAGCCTGGAATACACAGACTGATCGGTTGGGACCGACAGACTCTCTACCCTACTCGAGAAATCTAATTGGTTTTAGTGATGTGATGCGCGCATCGGTTTGATGATATCAAATTGTATTTGTATGGACACATCCAGAATAGGTATCAAGACCTCTCGGGGAATTGAGTTCCTGAGAATGGAGGATATTCTTTGCTGTTTTGCAAAGGGACGTTACACCAAGATCCTTACCATAGAAGGCAAAGAATTCCTGTTAACACGTGTCCTCAAAGAGATTGAGGACTCTCTTCCCAACGATGATTTTTATCGCACCCACAAGTCATTCCTTATCAACCTCAATCACATTGTTCATTACCAGAACAACCACGAAACACCTATTACCCTAATTAATGATGTGAAGGTCCACCTGTCCAAACGAAGAAAGCAGGAGTTCCAGAGGATAATCAAAGAGCGGGTACAGACGATTTAGTTTAGCTGATATTGAATAGTGGATTTAGATTTTTCGATTCTTCCGGAGAATTGCCCTTTGGTTTAAAAGAATTGTCCACTTACTACGTATTCTGAGTAATAGTTGAATGATCAGACCATATTTTGTAATTTACTAATCATGTGGGATCCTGTTTTGGCGATAGGGACCACTGAAAAGTGTTGTTGATTTTCACAGTTAGGGGTATTAGGGGTGATGTCAGGCAGGATCGAATTGGTTTTCTGCCTGACATCTGTTTTTGTGATCCTTTCTATGTTTTTGTGATCCTTTCTGAAAAGAGTAAAGATTTAAGGATAAAGTCCCGCCATGGGTGCAAAAATTGAATGAGTCTTTAATTTCGATTTAACGCAAAACCTGTACTTCAAACGGTAACTACCATAAGAACCCCGATCATTTCAATTTTTTGACCAGGGAATACATATTCTTCAGGATTATTGGGATAATTGAAATTCAGTTGTAAATTATTGCAGTTACATTGATTGTCTAAATTCTCAATTGTCTGGTCAATTATACTGGGTTTATGGTTAATTCCTTGTTGATTGAAAGTGAAAAAGAAGCTCTGACTTCCCTGGAGGATATGATTGACAATTACTGTCCTCAAATTTCAATTTGTGGAAAGGCTCATTCAATTCCCACAGCATTTGAGTTGATCACTGATATTAATCCTGAACTGGTTTTTATTGACGTATCGCTATTATTGAAAAATGGCATCTGTATTGTAGATCAATTTACCTCGGTCAGCTACGAGTTTATCCTTGTATCAGATTTCAGTAAATATGCTATTGACGCCATAAAATGCAGCGCTGCCGGATATGTGATTAAACCTGTAAAGAAAGAGGATCTCCTTATTGCGGTTGCAAATGCTCACAATAGAATCACAATTAAAGCCGAATACGCCAACAATAAGTTCCTGGCTGAGCGCTATTTCAGGCAGTCAAATAATGAGGATGTAATTGGCATTCCAACTATTGAAGGATTTGAGTTCATTCCAATAAAGGATATTCTACGTTTCGAAGGGCTTCAAAAATGTACCCGTGTCATAACAAAAGACAAATCAGATATTGTAAGTTCATATAATATTGGGGAATTTCGAAAATTACTGAGGGATTTTAGTTTTTTCTCACCCCATAAATCTCACCTGATTAACCTATCCTATATTCGGAAATATCATCGGGAAGGTTCCATAAAAATGGTGGATGGTTCTTTTGTACCTGTGGCAAAACGGAAAAAGGGAGAATTCCTGGAAAAGATCAAACATATTTAATAGTTACGTTAGTTCTGAGTACTGCTCCATTGTTCCAATTTCAATAGGGTTAGTCAGATGGGTATTGATTGAGTGTACATTAAGCCATAACTTATTGCAAATCCTTAAGATATTACAAATCATTGATTTAACAAATACTTCAGATATGGGTGTTAAGGTCAGAAAAATATTTCTACCTAATCATGAAAATGAAGAGGCCTACCCATGTGATACCGGAAGCACTGACGTTATTGTGCTTTCTGAAAATGGGAGTAAATACCTAGCGTCATTTTTCACATATGATAATATTGTTGAAAGAAGGCTGATCAGCAAGAGGAATGGAGAATATATGGATGGCCTGTACTTCTGGGATAAAAATATGATCATTGTTGAGGAGTGTTCGTTAACAGCGATTCAAAAAGTGGTCCTTCATCTAATTGATGAAGGAGAATTCCAGGAAGCGTTTAAACAATTATAACTACACGATATTGATTGAGACAAGTGTAGTAATCCCTATTGGATCTGATTGGGACACGCAAAAGAAGGAATGGAATTCAGGATAATCTTGTTACAGGCCACATTGGGACTGACGGGGCGAAGCTGTGTAAAGCAAATATCATAAAAGCGATATGGAGATCTCGGTTGATTTAAATGGATGAAAAAATTAAGGCATGATAGCAGAAGCTTTTAGTGTTATTGTTGAATTGATTAATACTTATATTTCACCATCAAGCACAGATGATCCCTTACTATTAGTTAATATTTCAAAATACAATGATGGGGATGAATTCTCAAATGTTTTAAATGATAAATTAATTCTTTCCATTGTAAATATTGAAGAAGATCGCATAGCAAAATCTCCAGAGAACTACGTAAGAGAAAATTCATTAGTTAAATATAAAAACCCGGCCGTTCCAATAAATCTCACCATCCTTTTTGCATCAACCCATTCTGATTATGTACAAGCATTGGTGTTGATTGAAAAGGTGATCCGGTTCTTTCAGGTAAAAAATGTATTCACACCCACCAGTACACCAGAACTGAAAACTGTTAATGAGGTCAATAACATCAATATCGAAAAAATAATATTTGACTGGGTAAATCTTAATCTGGAACAGGTAAATCAACTGTGGACGGCTCTCGGAGGTCATTACATGCCATCCGTCGTTATGAAAATGCGCATGTTCACGATCGATGAGCAGCAGATCCAGAAAGAAGGACTACCTGTTAAGGAAATAACTGAATCTTTTGGCAGGATCTGATATGGAACTGGTAAAATCAAAATATATGATATTATTTAATCTTGAGTTTCATCTACAGGGTTATCCGGATGATATAAATCAGTACATTAAGATAATTCCTGACATAGAAACCAGAGATTTAATACCTGAGTACAGAATTTTAAGACGTAAACAAAAGAATGCTGATGTTTCTTTAATTCTTGTTGAACCTGAAGGACCACAAGAGGATAGACCTGAAATATCGCTCCGGGAAAATGAAATCTTCCGTTTTGTTGTCAAAATTGCTGATAAATCCTTTTTGAACCGAACACACCTTGCAACATATGATCTTGAGGCGAATATCATTTCACTCTCAAATGAAGTAAATCATGTGGCAGGTTCAGAGATCCTGTTGAGCCGTTCCATAAACAGTTACCAGAACACCGACGATTATGAACCCGGATACCTGGTTGAATCGGGCGGTAATCATTTCAGGGCATTACAAGCGAGCAATTCAGGAGACCCTCATCCGGTCTCAGATACAAGTTTCTGGGCCAGCATTCCGGATGGTACTTTTGTCAGCCAGGCCGACCTTCAACCAAGATCCTCAGCGGTTGACCTGAATGGCTTAATGATGATAGAAATTAAGCATAGTTCCACGCTACCTTCTGCTTACCGTTTGCTGGATGTAAGCTCAAAGTGTAAAGAAATAAATTATAAAATCAAATTATTATCATAAACAAAATACAATATGGCAACCATTAATGAAAATGCAATCGCGACGCCAGGCGTCTACATTAACGAAATTCCTGCGTTCCCCCCTTCCGTGGCACAAGTGGCAACGGCTATTCCTGCTTTTATTGGTTATACTCGAAATATAGCACACAATGGAGAATCTTTAATTAATAATCCAGTCAGGATAACTTCCATGGTTGAGTACGAATCACTATATGGAGCACGTCAGGAGACTTTTACGGCCGCAGTGGATACTGACGGTTCAGGCAATAATTTTGTATCTGCCTCACCGGTAGCGCCTACTACTTTAAATAGGATGTACTATGCATTGAGATTATACTTTGCGAATGGTGGTGGTCCTTGTTATATTGTGTCAATTGGCGCTGATACTGCATCAGCTGCCAGGCCCGATTTCGAAGGCGGACTGGATGCTATAGCCAAGGAGGATGAACCTACATTGCTTGTCTTCCCCGATGCGCTAATGTTAGGCAGAAATGATTTTTATCAGGTATTTCAGGCCGCCCTGGCCCAGTGCGAAGACCTGGCCGACAGGTTTACAATTTGCGATGTCTTTAATGGGCACCTTGATTACACGGTTCCTGCCGGTGAGGATGTGATTGATGATGCCACATTAGGTTTCAGATCATTAATTGGCAATAATTTTCTATCATATGGCGCTGCCTATTATCCCCAGCTTGAAACTTCATTATTGTACAATTATGATGAGGAGGCTGTGACAATCACCGGTAACCTGGATGGAGCGCCCGTACCTTCCAGTTCAGTGTTGCGTGTATTTAATCCAGCCAATTCAGCGGATGAAGACCGATCTTTATACCACAGAGCCAATGAACTGTACCATACAATAAAAAATGCCATTGCCGCCATGCCTATTGTCCTGCCACCCAGCAGTGCCATGGCTGGGGTATATGCCACCATAGATGCAACGCGTGGGGTATGGAAAGCACCTGCTAATTTCAGCTTACGAATGGTCCGGCGTCCTTCCGTAATCATCAATAACCCGATGCAGGACAACCTGAATATCCATACCACCGGAAAATCGGTCAATGCCATCCGGCCTTTTACCGGAAAGGGCATACTTGTATGGGGAGGGCGCACTCTGGCCGGTAATGACAATGAGTGGCGTTACATCAATGTCAGAAGGTTGTTTATCATGGTCGAAGAATCGACCAAAAAAGCCAGTGAACCGTTCGTCTTCGAACCCAACGATGCCAACACCTGGGTTAAGGTTAGAGGTATGATCGAAAACTTCCTGACGCTGCAATGGCGTGCCGGTGCTCTTGCTGGAGCCAAGGCCGAGCATGCGTTCTACGTGAAAGTTGGGCTGGGTCAAACCATGACTGCCCAGGATATTCTGGAAGGAAGAATGATCGTTGAGATAGGGATGGCGGTGGTTCGTCCTGCTGAATTTATCATCCTTCGGTTCAGCCATAAAATGCAGGAATCTTAATCTTTAAAAATCAATCATTATGGACTATAAAGTACCCGGAGTATATATTGAAGAGGTATCGATCTTTCCCCCTTCAGTAGCTGCTGTTGCGACAGGTATACCTGCATTTGTCGGATATACCGAAAGCATTTCAGATACGGATGGCAATTCATTGATTAACAGGCCAATACGTATTACTTCACTTCTTGAATTCAAACAATTGTACGGAGGGTCATACAACCCTGATACATATACCGTACAGGTTGATCCTGCAGATTTTTCCATATTGAATATCACCCCAGGTAACGGATTCAGGTATTACCTGTATGATGTGGTCCGTCATTACTTTGATAACGGAGGCGGACCATGTTATATCGTTACCGTAGGAAATGATACCACCAATATCATTTATGGAACAAGCACAACAGGATTACTCGGAGGATTGACGGCCCTTGAAAAAGTGGACGAACCGACCATACTGGTTGCTCCGGATTGTGTATCACTACAACAGGGTGATGGCAGTAAGGATTTTGTCCAGGCAGGAAATCTGCACAAGGATTTGATCGATCAATGCGCAAGGCTGCAGGACCGGTTCGCCTTGCTGGATATGATGGAAGGATACCTGCCACGTAATCATTCTTCTGCACCTATCGACCAGTTACGGAACGAGGTTGGAACGGAAAACCTGAATTATGCAGCTACCTATTATCCATGGTTGAGGACAACTTACCTGAAGGAAGTCAATTTCTCACAATTGGGCTTTGTCGACAACCAACCTGTTCCTGTCCCCATCCCTAATGGTACCCTCGACACCATGACCGGTGATGCGATACTTGACGGATTGTTGACAGGTCTCAGGGCCAGATTGAGCGAGGAAAACAGAATATTTTCCAAAGTCACGGCAGTAACCTTGACCAGGAGCAATTACAATCCGCTTCTAACTCACCTTAATTCATTACGGGATGCTGTTCTGGTGGAGACAACGGCTATAGCGGTCCGACCTGCCTTTACCACTTTGATGACCTTTGTTCGTGAACTGGCCCTGGCCTTCCGGGACCTGGAAGATGATACGGGTAACTCTGCTGAGTTGGTCCAGTTGTTAAGCTCTCATGAGGCTGATAATGACCTCCGGAACCAGATCACTGCTTTAATCGCCTTCGAAAAAAATGGAAGTGTCAGGAATTCGATATCCACAACACGCACGGAAACTAACGTAGAAACCGACTACGCTTCTGTAGATAATGAGGATTGGATCGGTGGGGTGGGATTATCAACAATATTGGAAAATGGTATTGATTATACCAACAGTGGAGCGAATTCAGTAGCCCAAACAGCCCATGAAGCTGTTAATTCATCCGAGCTACAGACCGCTTTTGACACTATTGCCGATGTTTTTACTTCCCTGGTCAATGATATGGTCTTTTATACTAATCAGTTTGAAAAGAACCTCTTCACGCAGCACCCGTTCTTCAGGTCGGTATATGATCGCATTCGAGTGGAAATGAGCCTTTTACCCCCGTCAGGAGCTATCGCAGGTGTATATGCATCAACAGACCGGACAAGGGGGGTATGGAAAGCGCCGGCAAATGTCAGTTTACGGGGTGTGGCTGCCCCTGCTTATAAACTGAACGATCAGGATCAGGAAACCCTCAACATACATACGACAGGAAAGTCTGTCAATGCCATCAGGGCCTTTACAGGAAAAGGCATTCTTGTCTGGGGTGCCAGAACGCTGGCAGGTAACGATAATGAATGGCGGTATATCAATGTAAGAAGGTTTTTCACTTTTGTGGAAGAATCAGCGAAAAAGGCATCGGAACCGTTTGTGTTTGAATCCAATGATGCCAATACCTGGGTCCGTATTCGGGCGATGATCGAAAACTTTCTCACCATTCAATGGCGGCAGGGTGCCCTGGCCGGGTCTACCACCAAAGAAGCTTTTTTCGTAAAGGTAGGCCTGGGTGAAACCATGACGGCCCAGGACATCCTTGAGGGAAGGTTGATCGTTGAGATCGGCATGGCGGCAGTACGGCCTGCAGAGTTCATCATCCTACGTTTCAGTCACAAAATGCAAGAATCATAAACAATAATTATTTCAATAAACTTAAAATCTAAAACTATGGCAGAATATCCTATTCCAAAATTCCATTTCCAGGTTGAATGGGGTGGAAGTAAAATTGGATTTACTGAAGTATCAGGCCTTGATGTAGAGTCAGAGGTAATCGAATACCGGGACGGTGCAAGTCCGGAATATGTTAAAACAAAAATGCCCGGTATGCAGAAATACAGCAACATCACCATGAAAAGAGGTACTTTTCAAGGTGACAATGAATACTATGATTGGTGGAATACCGTTGCATTAAACACGATTGAAAGGCGTGATATAACTATCAGTCTTCTTAATGAAAGTCATGAACCCGTCGTCGTATGGAAGGTTAAAAATGCATGGCCCGCGAAAGTCCAGTCCACAGATCTGAAATCAGATGGTAATGAAACGGCCATTGAATCCGTAGAAATAGCACATGAAGGATTAACCATTCAAAATGAATAGTAATTATGGCATTTGACACACCACAAGTTGGTTTTCATTTCCTGGTCCTGTTCGAGATATTCCCGCAGTTCCCCTATGATGTCAAATTTCAGGAGGTCTCCGGATTGAGTGTTGACATAGAAATGGAAACAAAGGTCGAGGGCGGGGAACACCGTTTCGTACACAACCTTCCGGTAAGGTCAAAGTTCGGGGATGTTACGTTGAAACGTGGTAAGTTTCTTGGATCCGGCATTTTACATTGGGCAAAGCAGGCCATTGAGGAATTCAACTTCAAACCATCTAATGTTTTGATCTCCTTGATGAACTCCGATCATGTACCTTTGTACAATTGGTACCTTATTAATGCCATCCCTAAAAAATTTGAAGTATCCGGATTCAATGCTGAGAGTAATGAGATCGTTGTGGAAACTTTGGTGCTTTCCTACCAGTTCTTCAAATATTATGATCCGGTGAGCATAGGACTAGATCTGGCAGGAGGCATATCCGGATCGTTAAATATAAGTATCTGATATTAACCGATTTTTAAATGCCAATAGTTGTCAGAGAACTCGTCATTCGGGCAAGGCTCGATGAAAGGTCGAACGGATCATCCACTCCTCAACCTTTGGCCAACCTGCAGGCTGCAGAGACCATTAATACCGATGAGATCGTTTCATTATGCGTTGAAAAGGTCATGGAAGTTATCGAACGTAAAAAAGAACGTTGATGCTGGAGAATCCTTTTGATAATGGCAAGCTTGCCAAAATGATCATCCAGGCTTACCTGCCTGCGGATCCTGAAGGCGTAATGGAATTGAGCGAAGCTGAAGAGGACAAGTATGTTGTACAGGTCAACCCTGAGACCTATTCGGTGAATTACAAGGTAAATTATGACAGGCGTCCGGCCATAGGCAATTCAGGTAGTGAAGCCAAATACACCAACACGACGCCACCAACCTTGAACTTCGAATTTATTTTTGATGGTACCGGGGTGATTCCAGCCTCTGCCGGTCCGCTGGATGGTGTACCCATAGCCGGGGCTGTGGCCGATTTGTTCTCAGGCGATGAGGAATATGATGTGGTCACTGAACTGCAGAAATTCACCAAAGTGGTGGATTATAATGGCCAGGAACATCAACCCAGACGGGTAAGGCTAACCTGGGGTAAGCTGATATTCGATGGGGTCCTTTCTCAATTATCGGTCGATTATAAGCTGTTTAAACCTGACGGAACGCCTTTACGCGCAATCGCCAAAGCTGCCTTTGAGGGTACCATTACCGATCTCCTCAGGGAAAGGCAGGAAAATAACAGTTCTCCGGACCTCACACATCTGAGAGAAGTCATCGAAGGAGACAAACTGCCTCTGATGAGTCACAGGATATACCGTCAGGCAAAGTATTACATTGAAGTAGCCAGAAGAAACAAATTATATAATTTCCGGAACCTTAATAATGGCCAGAAATTATCATTTCCTCCACTTGAAAAGAAAAGCAAATAACAACCAGAACTCTCCCCATATCGCAAAGCACCGATCTGGTCACCTATGAGATCGAGGTGAACGGAGCGCCGCTGCCCCAGCAATATCCGTTATATGCCATAGAGGTATCGCATGAGGTCAATAAAATTTCTACTGCCTGTCTCATATTTGGTGACGGGGATGCTGCCACCGGGGAATGGACGCTAAGCAGTGAAGAGTATTTCGCTCCGGGTAATGATATCATTGTTTACGCCGGTTATCATAGTGATAACGAGGTCATCTTTACCGGGATAGTAGTGAGCCAATCTATACGGGTGAGAAACAACAGGTTGGAACTACGGATAATCTGCAAAAACAAGACAATAGCCCTCACCTCAACCAAGAAAAGCCGGCATTTTACTGATGCTACAGACAGTGATGCTGTCAACGAGATCCTGGGTGATTATGATGTACAGGTTGGAGATATAGCTACAACAAGTGTTACTCATAATGATCTTGTTCAATTTGATTCCTGCGACTGGGATTTTATCGTTATGCGGATGGAAGCGAACGGATTGGTGTGTATTACCAATAATAACGGATTTAATGTCATAGAACCCACCATGGATTCTGAAGAGATCGCCACCGTTCAATTCGGTGCTAATGTAATTGAGTTTGATGGGGATATAGATGCGAGGCGTCAATTGGGTTCCGTTACGTCATTGGGCTGGGATCCTGCCGCACAGGACCATGCCACGGGTGAAAGTAGCGAACCGACTTGGACCTCTAATGGCAATTTTTCTTCTGAAGAATTGGCTTCAGCAGTAGGAGCGGAATTAGAAATTTTAAAACATAGTGGTGCTGTCACTGAAGAAGAATTAACCAACTGGTCTGACGCTAAGTTACTCCGCAGCAGGATGGCTTTTGTACGTGGCCGGGTACGGATAACGGGATTTTCTTTGGCTATGCCGGGAACTGTACTAAATCTGGAAGGTTTTGGGGAGCGGTTCAACGGCCCTGTCTGGATCGGAAGTGTACGGCATGAAATTTCACAAGGAAACTGGATGACAGACATTGAGTTCGGAATGTCTGAAGAGTGGCATGCAAAACGTTACAAAGTATCTGAACTTCCTGCCAACGGTTTGCTGGCTGCTGTATCAGGGCTTCATACAGGGGTGGTGACAGCATTGGAGGGCGACCCATTGAGCGAAGTCCGGATAAGGGTTAAGATACCTTCCATTAAACTCGATGGTGAAGGTGTTTGGGCACGGATATCTACACTTGATGCGGGATCATCACGCGGTTCATATTTTCTCCCCGAAATAGACGATGAGGTGCTGGTAGGATTCCTGAATGATGATCCACGTTACCCGGTCGTTTTGGGTATGCTTCATAGTAGCGCTCATGCACCACCTGAAGAGGCTTCGGACGACAATCATATAAGGGGATTTTATTCCCGTGAAGGGATGCGTATCCGGTTCGATGATGAAAGTACCATCCTGACAATTGATACTCCGGGAGGGCATGAGTTTATACTTGATGATGATGCAGGTGAAGTGAAAATAACCGATAGTAACGACAATTCCATCACCATGTCATCTTCTGGCATCACCCTTGAAAGTGCCAGCGACCTGATTTTAAATGCGTCTGGAAATGTTACCATAGAAAGCCAAGGGGATATTGATCAAAAAGCAGGCGCTAACTGGAAAGCAGAAGGAAGCGCTGGAGCTGAGATCAATACCAGTGCCATTGCCAAGGTGTCCGGAAGCCTTGTTCAGATAAATTGAAAACTTAAAATATAGTGTCGCAAGCAGCTAGAGTTGGAGATATGCATGTGTGTGCTATGGTTACCGGGACGGTTCCGCATGTAGGCGGACCAGCTTTACCACCAGGAGAGCCAACTGTTCTTATCGGAGGAATGCCTGCGTTACGGGTTGGCGATATGCTCACCTGTACCGGGCCTCCCGATACGGTAATAGTGGGATCCGCGACGGTTTTTATAGGCGGAATGCCGGCTGCGCGGATGGGTGACAGTACCGCACATGGAGGGACCATTGTGGTTGGTGCACCAACAGTTTTAATCGGATAATTAGATTTTAAATTTATGGCTGATGATAATCAGTTTTTAGGTCGCGGATGGAGTTTCCCTCCAGCATTTGACAAAACCAAAAAAGGGGTGGTCATGCTCGAAGGTGAAGCGGACATAAAAAGTAGCCTGGAGATCATACTTTCTACCGAGATCGGGGAAAGGGTGATGCGGCCCACATTCGGGTGGAAAAGGGACGGTTGGCTTTTTGAATCATTAACAACCACCTCGGCAACAGCCATTCAAAAGGAAATAGAAAATGCTTTGCTGATCTTTGAGCCCAGGATTGACCTGAATGCCGTAAAGCTACGTCCAGTAGATAAATCATCCGGGAAAATCGAGATCTTCATCGAATACACTGTTCGAAGTACCAATGCTCGGGGAAACCTTGTATTCCCATTTTACTTAAGGGAATTGTAAGTCAAATGATCGAAAAATTAATATATAATTACCTATTATCTACAGACGGTGTCAACCAATTGGACCGCAGTCCACCAGCCCTTGATCCGGCCAATCTGAAAATAGATGGCAGATCCAAACAGGATATCTTACAATTTTTGCTTTCACTGAGTTCTCAAATCCGCTATTATGATGAGAACCATATGCCTCAGGGAGACTGGAAAGCCTTTCTTAATGAACTGGCGGGTACCAACGGCATCCCTGATGATGCGGAAATTGAAGGGCTTTACATGGTAAAAAAGGACGCTCCGCCTCATGTGGCATTATTGCTTGCATTTCTAAGAATATACTCCTACCTGCAAGATGATGTCAATAAGTTATCGACAAGAAGGCTAAACTTCTACTTTGAAGAAGCGCTTCAGGTGATGCGTCGGGCAGCCTCGGAAGACCAGGTACACGTATTTTTTGAGTTGACAAAAAATGCAAAACCAACATTGATAGAAGCGGGTACCTTACTGGATGCTGGAACCACTAAATCAGGACTTCCTCTGCAGTATGCTATGGAAAGTGACCTGCTGGTTAATCATGCCGTAATCAGTTCTCTGAGATCTAGTTATGTAGATTTCAACAAGGCTGGAAAACAGATTGTTTTTAAATCCATGGATGCCAGGCAGGTTAAAAATGAACCCTCCACTTCCTGGCGCCCATTCGGAAGTAGCCAGCTAACTCTTCCTGTAGAATCACGAAAAATGGAACCGGTCGAGTTTGGCTGGGCGGTAGCTTCTCCGAACTTCCTGATGGCTGAGGGTACACGATTTATTGATTTGAGCTTTCAACTTAAATCTAAAATCGGGTATACCTTTCCCAGCCTGGTACTGGAATCCAAGCTTGATATTTCGGTAACGGGTGAAAAAGAATGGCTCTTTCCGGATGAGGTGGAAAAAGCCGAACTTATCGCTGACATCCCCGTCGAACTGCAGGATCCTGGCCTGGAAAATCCATTTACACTGGATATTCGGGTTAAATTTAACGAGTCTGCTCCTGCTTTAACCCCGTACAATGAAGAGGTCCATCAAGGTAATTATTCGTCAAGGTTGCCAGTCATAAATATTTCCGTTAAACCTGAGAGTTATATTCTAGAGACCTTATCGATATTTACCATTGATCAGATTACCATCATGGTGGAGGCAAAAGGAGTAAAGGAGCTTGTTCTCCAGAATGACCAGGCTGTACAGGCTGCCAGTAAACCAGTATTGCCCTTTGGCAATAATCCAATGATCGGTTCCAATCTCTACATCGGTAGTGAAGAGATATTCAGTAAATCATTGAATTCATTAAATATAAAGCTTGAATGGCAGGACCCTCCTGAGGATTTTATTGATCAATACTCGCATTACGGTAATCCAAATATCCTTACCCAGTCATTTCTGGCCGAAGTCAGATTGTTATCCGGTAGGAATTGGAATACCTTGCTTCTGACCAGGGAACCACTTTTCGATCTGACCGATCCAACTCTGATCAGGGAAATGCCGGTACTTCCCGTAACCTTCGAGACTCAATTAATTAATTCCATAAGAAATCCTGAACTCAAATTATCTTCTGCATTTGACAGCACAGTCAAGCAGGGATTTATAAGGATGCAACTCACATCGTCTACTAAGACCGATCTGGGAAATCTGCCTGCCGCTGCGCCATTTGAAGCATTCGGTCATAAAACATTTCCCTATGCGTACACGCAACAGGTGATAGCACTCAGTAAGCACACGACCGGTACACCCCCTGAACTGCCCAAACCACCTTATACCCCTATGTTGAAATCCATCACGCTGGATTATTCCGCCAAAGATATACTCAATCCGGGCGCACCTAATCATGTGGATCAGTATTTTATTCGGCATGTTTTTGGACCTGTGGAAGTCAAAAAAAATGACGATATGGTTCTTGTTCCTTCCCGGTCGGATATTAATGCCCTCTATTTTGGATTGGAAAAATTCCAGGTGCCACAATCAGTTTCCTTATTGTTCCAGATCGAGGAAGGCAGCGTTCCGGGGGAAGAACTCCTTCGATCGGAAGATCTTAACTGGAGCTACTTGGCGGGTAGCCACTGGCAATCCATAAGTTCGGCAGATATAATGGAAGATAGTACGGATGGATTTCAGAAATCGGGACTTGTAAGATTGAACATTGGAAGCGATGTTTCGCCGGAACATTCGATGATGAGCGGATCATTGCATTGGTTGCGGGTTAACGTTGAAAACAACCCGGAAGGGGCAGCCGGTCTAATTGATATATTTACCCAGGCAGCAAGGGGAAAACTTGATTTTGGAAACGTCAAAGCCAAAGATTATGAAGCGCATCTCCAAAGTCCGCTCCCACCTGACACGATTTCCAGCCTATCCGTAAAGGTCCCTGCCGTTAAGAAAGTATCACAGCCTTTCCCATCTTTCGGCGGACGTACGTCTGAATCCAACCAATTGTTTTATCAACGGATTAGCGAAAGATTAAGACATAAAAATCGTGCTGTGACAGGCTGGGACTATGAGCGTTTGCTGCTTGAGTTTTTTCCGGAAATTTTCAAAATCAAATGTTTACCCCACTCAGACAATAGCAATGTTCTGAAACCGGGAGATATTTGGCTTGTTGTCGTACCCGACTGGCAAAAACATCCGGTTGGCGACCCGCTTCAGCCTAAAGCAAACCGGATCCTGCTCCATGAAATTGCTGAACTTATAAGTAAGAAGTTTTCATCGTCTTTCGCTAATATTCATGTTACCAATCCAACCTATGAGACCTTACTGGTCGACTGCAAGGTGAAATTTCATGCGGCTTTTGATCCGGGATACCATTCCTTATTGCTCAATGAGGAAATAAAAAAATTTCTCAGCCCATGGGCCTATTCCCAGGGCAAGGACATTATCATCGGTGGGAAAATTCATTCTTCGGAGATCCTGGCATTTATCGAAGGCCGCGAGTATGTTGATTATGTTGTGGATTTTGAATTATATCACCGTCATCTTGGTTTTTCAGGTGGCGGAATAGGTGATATGGAAATAAGCCTTGATTTTATTATAGGGTATTCCCCGGATCCAACCATTGCCGATTCCGGAACCGGTGAGGGAGGGAAGACCATAAATGAAGATTTTATAGTCGGTGAACCTGTTGAGGTGGCCATAGCCACAAGACCGGATACAATACTTGTTTCTAATGCCGAACATCGGATTGAAGCATTGCAGGCCGATGCGTCGGTATGTGAAGGCACTCCGGGTATCGGTATAGGCCAGATGGTCATTGGACTTGATTTTATACCTATTTCATAAACATAAAAGATAACAATCATGGCAGAACGAAGTAAAAGTTATTTAAAACAAGAATTCAGGGATGGTGAACGTCCTACCGGAGCTGATTTCGGGGATTTTATCGACTCATTCCTGAATAAAGTAGATGATAGTATCAATTTTGATGCTGAAGGAAACCTGGATATCCCAAATGGCATCAACCTGGGCAATGTGCCTTCTGGGCAGACCGGAACCTTGCGTTTCAATGCTGGCCAGGTCCAGTTCTTTGACGGGGCCACATGGAATGATTTAGGAGGTGGTGGTGGGGCGTTTTCACCCGTAGGTCCAGGCCCGAATGTTTCCTTCAATGGAGGAAATGTAGGCATCGATACCGGTGCATCCGATCCTGCTTATAAACTGGAAGTGTCGCTCGGGAATAATACAGGCCAGGGTGAACGCGTAAAGTTCGGGCGAGCTGTGATCAGTAATGGTCAGGGTGCCTCCCAGAATTATGGCCAGTTCAGTCATGAAACCCATTCGTCGAATAACAGCTTCGCCATCAGGCAAGGCACAAGTGGCGATGTGTTTTTAAATGCCCCTAGCGGTCAACCTATTCGAATTACCCATAACCGTACACAAGCCCGACTATTTGTAGCTCCCGAAGGTCCGGTCGTCATCGCAAACAATTCACTTCTGTCAACAAATACACAATTCCGTTTGCAGGTCAACGGCAATGCCGGAAAATCACAGGGAGGCAATACATGGTCTGTTATTTCTGATGCCCGGTTAAAAAAGGATATTAAACCTTTCGAAGACGGTCTGAATAAGCTTAAAAAAGTCAGACCTGTTAAATTCAGGTACAATGGCCAACTCAATACAGATCCCAATCAGGAAGAAATCGGTGTTGTAGGTCAGGAGATCGGGAAGGTTTTCCCATATATGACTTCAGGTGAACAAAACAATGAGACCGGTAAGAAAGATGATGAGGTCGTTATGTTCAACAGCCATGCCCTGACCTATGTGATGGTCAATGCCATTAAAGAACTTTCTAAAAAAGTGGAAGAGCTTGAAACCAGATTGAAATTGCAATTTTAAATATCAATTGTTATCAGAAACCGGATTAGATATACATGGATGAAGTAGGACCCATTCCCAAGGCCAGCCCTGATTTAAAAAGCCAGGATTTCTTCTTTTTACGGGAAGAAGGTATGAATATACTGAGGTCAGTGGCTGCGGACACGTGGAGCGATCACAATATACATGATCCAGGGATCACCTTGCTGGAAGGATTATGTTATGCCATTACAGAGACAGGGCTCAGGTGTGGAATGGACATAAAAGACCTGATCGCCAGTGACACTTCGGGATATAAACAACCGATGTATACAGCTGCTGAGATCCTGCCTTCTGGGGCCTTGACACTGACAGATTTTCGTAAGATCCTTATGGACCATCAAATTATTCGAAATGCATGGCTTTTCCCCATATCTTCCGAACCGGTCGGAAAGTACAACGTATTGCTTGAGTTTGAAAACGAAGAATTTAACAGTAATACCTTCAGCGTTACGGTTAACCCACCTGCCCTATCCAATGATTGTACGTTGGACATAGCATTTCCATACTGGGATGAAGAAGATGTTTTCCCTTTTTATGAAGAAGTATCCCTTTTGAATGTAAGTTTTGAGGGTACGCCGGGAAATGAATGGAATCCGATTTCCGGCAGTGAAGCACATTTTGCCAGGATTGTTGTGGATTATCAGCCTACAGCAGGCGGGCCTGAGTCTACAAGCCTGTGGCTTGTTGCGCAGGTGACGACACCTATGGACAATCCTCTTGGTGACCTACCATTGATTCTGGCAGATCTGAATACCAAAATAGCAACCCTTGGTGCGGCAAGCTTGCTGGAATCATACAGGGAACGTGTGATGGCCGTTTACAACTCGATCAGAATAGTCAGACGTTATCTGAAGGATTACAGGAATCTCTGTGAAGCCTTTGTGAATTTCAATGCTGTACGTTTGCAGGAAATTTCAGTTTCTGCCACAATCGACGTAAATCCCGGTGTGATTCTTGAAAACCTTCTCGCTGATATATTCCTTAAAATAGACCGGTTTATAGCCCCTGAGAATTATTTCGAAAGTCTTGAAAATATGAGCAAGTCAATTTCAACGGATAAGATTTTCGAGGGCCCTTTGCTCGAATCCGGCTTTTTATCAGAATCTTCACTTGGGGATCCCGAGCTTACCGATGTTTTGTATACTTCCGACATACTCAGGCTTATTATTCAACTCCGGGACCAGAATGAACAGGATATACTTAAGAAGGAGGATATCAGTGAACGCAATATTGTTTCAGTGAGCAACCTTAGTCTGACCAACTACCTGGACAACCGACGGATCACTTCCGATGCAAGGGATTGTCTGAATCTGGTGAAAAGTCAGCGTCACCTTCCGCGGTTAAGTCTTTCAAAGTCGAGAATTGTCTTTTATCGAAACGCGATCGAGGTTCCCTGTGACATCAATCAGGTGATCGGCATTTTCATTGAAAAGAAATCCGAATTGCAGTCGCAGTTAATAACGCATTCCTCCGATATTCCTTTACCTGAAGGCGACCAGTATGAAATAGACAAATATTACCCAGTGCAGAATGATCTACCCCTGACATACGGCGTAGGAGAAGCAGGTTTGCCTGAAAACGTTTCGGATGAACGAAAAGCACTTGCATTACAATTAAAAGGATACCTGTTATTATATGAACAATTGATTGCAGGCATGGGTAGCCAGTTGACCAACCTTAATGCCTTTTTTTCAGCGGATCCTGCTGTGAACCGGACCATATTTCATCATCCCCTGTATCATCTGCCACTGATAGAGAAAATATTAAAGGATTTTTATCCTGACTTGCAAACCTGGGAAAGTTTTATTGCGGACCCAAATAACGGGTACAAATCCACCATCGAAAAGAATTCGGAGAGCCGCGGACAATTTTTAAGCCGGCGTAACCGGGTTCTTGACCACATCCTTGCTATTTTCGGGGAGGACCTTCAGGACAAGGTAGCCCTGCTTTTCAGGAAAGCGTCAGAAGTACAAGGTGCTTCCGGTATTACTCTTGAAGAACTCCTGCAGAAACAATCGGATCAGAGGGATCAGGCATCCTCACAATTGATTCGGGATAAATCGGCATTTATTGAAGACTTGCCAGCTTTAAATCGTGACAGGGCACAATCCTTTGGGAACCCGGTCTGGCGTAATTACCAACTATTCCGCATGGACACTTTAACAGGAGGTTCATGGTTGATTACTGATGGCGGATCTAATCCGATTTTTCACTCCTCTACGGATTCCGGATCCTTCATGTCCTGTCTTAAAAAAGCAGCTGAAGCCCTTTCTCTGGCCACGATTGACAGCAACTATACTGTTGTTCTTCTGCCTGGCGGACAACACAGACTGGAGGTTTCTTCAGGACCCTCTTCAAGAGCTGTTGCCGAAAGTGTCGCCACTTATGCCAGCAATACCCTCGCCCTGGCAGCTATCCCCGGGTGGGTACAAACAGCCATACAATTATGGTGGCGTTTTGGATTATCCCCTATTGAATGCCGGCTTCTGCACATGCTAGGCATACGCGAAAAAGAAAGAAGGCAACTGGTACGTCCTTTGAATACTTATTTTGAGATCTATGATGATACACCTAACCCGAATTTCGAAAAACGTTTCAGGCTATGGGAATTACCAGGACTTTCAGGAGATGAATTGCTGAACAGTGAATTGAACTACCCCGGAACAAGCAATGCAGACGCCCTTCAGAATGCGGAAGAAGCCATCAGATCACTTATATCCAGGGGCTTTTTTAAAGAAAATTATGAGATAGAAAATCCAGCTCCAGGGATATTTCAGGTCGTTTTAACCCTTTCAGGCGGTACGATCGTGGCCAGATCAACCAATTTATCTACTCATAAACTTGCTGAAGAAGAAATAGAACGTATACGCGATCATTTATATTTCTGGTACAGTGCTGAGGGATTTTACATGATTGAACATTTTTTGCTCTATCCGGATTCAGAGACGGATCCGGAGCTGGAAATCGGTGATATGGATGACCCTCATTCATTTCAAATGACTTTTGTATTCCCTTCCGGATATGCCAGGGATTTTGTTGGCTCCCAGGTTGAACAAATACAACCTGATCCTTTCCGCGATCCTGAATTCAGAAAGCACACAGAAAAACAGGTTCGAAAAGCCTGTCCATCACATATACTTCCGAGAATTTTGTGGGTAGACCGTGTCCTTCCGGGTTCAATAGTCACACCGCTGGACCCCAGCTTTGAGAACTTCGAACAGCGCTACAGGGCATGGTTTGAAATGTGGATCGTTGACGAAGCTGACCAGGCAGCTGTCGGACCGCTGAAAAATGACATGGTGGAGATCCTTGGTATAATCTATCAGGATGTACTCCCCTGATCATGATATCAGATACCAATCATATTATCCAGCGACACGTATTTGAATTAGATGTCAACGGCCATGGTTCCCCGATGGAATGGGAGCAGAAAGCGCATGATTATGCTCGGGAAATTCTTATTCCCGGTCTGGAGAAAAGCTTTTTAAAGGCTAACCCTGATGACAGACACATCGTAATCGATAAACTTGAAATTGATATAGGTACATTTCACCCGGATGACTTTGAAAATGATGCATTAAAGAGGCTTATCCCACTGGTCAGTGATCGCCTCATGAAGATCTGCAAACCGGATATTGACCATCAAAAAGACAAAATTTCTTCCGATAAGGATCGAAGAATGGGAACAGGAACCTCATCAGAGATACATGAAGAAAATGTGATGCAGGTAGGTCCTGTCAAAGCTCAATACCTGGCTTTTGTAAACTATTTGAAACTGGGCAGATTCCCGTGGTGGTACGACCCTCAGGTAGCATCCTCTGCCATGGAAGACCAGTTCAAAACCGGTTGGAACGAAACGCTCGGACAAAAAGGGAGAGAATTGTTGAAAGAGATTCTGCATACTTCAATTGAAGCCAGGATACGGCTGGCAAACAATTTTGGAACGGCATGGATCGGCGAATTCCTGCAGGTCATTGGCATGGAAGGAAAAGAAGCTATTAAACAATGGCAGATTCTATTACCGGTGTTTAATAAGTATTTTGATCGACAGTCACTTTTTCACCAGCATTTCTGGGATTCCTGGTTGGCTTCACACGGGGAAACCGGGATGTACTCATACGTAGTAAAGCTGTTCAATATAGTAACGAATGGAAAGGCGAAAGGCATTGAAAATTTGAAGAATAGGTTGCTAAAGGCTTGCAAACAGAACCTGAAGAGCAACGTTTTGCCCAAGCATTCCAGGTTACTCATGACCTATTTGAATAGAAATTATGGATCAGGAAAAGTTGGATTTAGCGTGAAGTATGATACAAGCGGGGATGGATCTGATTTGATCCATATCGACAGATCAAATGCTTCCCATACAAAAGAAGATTTATCGGAATCCAGCGAGAAAAGTGAACAGAAAGAGAGCCCGGTTATTTCGCTGGTTGATCCGGATAAGTTCAATACCATACCTGCTGCTTATCCATCACAGGATGATACGAAATCACTCTTTGCTGAAGGGGCCGGATTAGTATTGCTGCATCCCTTTTTACAGGAATTGTTTTCCGGAAGAAACCTGTTGTCAGACAAACACTGGAAATCTGATGAATCTGCTTTCAAGGCTGTTCAGCTATTATCTTATTTGACGTTTGGAGATATCCGGGTGCTCGAACATCAACTGCTTCTCCATAAGGTAATGGCCGGTTTGGATTTGGAAACACTCATATCGGTGGATGTATTGCTGACAGAAGAAGAAAAAAAAGCATGTGATGAGCTTCTGCGGGCAGTAATAACCCACTGGAAAGTCCTGAGAAATACCACTCCTGCAGGATTGCAGGCAACTTTTATTCAAAGGGAGGGAAAATTATCGATCAGCGATGAGGGATACTTCCTGCATATTGAAAACAAAACGGAAGATATATTACTATCTCATATTCCATGGGGATATGGGACCATCAAATTACCATGGATGAAACGTTTATTGCACGTGAAATGGATATAAAAAAACACAAAAATCAATATTATGAAAACCAAAGTTAAAATTCACCCAGTACATTTTAAAGTATTAATCTTTGTATGGCTGGTTTTTGTTATGTCATTGCGGGGCTTTACAGCTCCCCAGGATATCGATTTTAATAATTCTCTTGGCACCTATACATTCAATTTTTCAAGTACGCCGGTGAGCGAATCTATAGGCCTTCTAAGCCCGACAGTTGGAGCAAACGCTTATTGGGAATTCAGCTCAATACCTTTTGGAGCAGTACTGACAGATGTAAGTGGATTTACAACGGCATTTGAGGTGAACGGAATCAGCGTTCAACTGCCCCCGGGCGTATCGGCAAGCACGCCTGTTCCTCAAACCGATGTTGTATCAATAACAGATACAGGTCCCCTGGTTCCGGGATCATTTTCCTTTACTATTGTTGTTACGTCTGAAGACGGATTGAATACCCAAACCCGAACCTATGAAATTATTATAGCTCAGGCGATGGACCTAATACTGGTGTTCGACCGTTCAGGCAGCATGGGAACAACAACAAGTGCTTCTGTAACCCGTTGGGATGCGTTGAAGGAAGCAGCCACTAATTTTGCGAATCTATATCAGACACTTGAAAGGACCGAAGACCGGTTAAGCATTACCTATTTTGAAACCGATCTGGTGCCGGCATCTGCCTGCTGCAATGCATTTATCAATTATAGCAATACCATCGGCACAACAATAAACACAGATCTAAACGCAAACAGCCCGGGAGGTATGACCGCCATGGGAGCGGGGCTGAAGAATGCCCAGAGTAAGCTTACTGATCCCTCAAAAACTAAAAGTATTCTTTTGTTTACAGATGGCAGACAGAATCAAATTCCTATGGTTAACCTGGACGGCCAGGGGTACTCGGATTCCTCCTCTATTCCTACTGGTGTCAAGATATTTACATTAGGCATAGATAATCCCAATGGCACATATCATACTACCCTTTGGAATCTGGCATTGAATAACGGAGGCAGTTACAATACAACAGATGATGGTTCAGCCTTCACTTTTGAAGTCAGTGCCGGCGCTGATGTACGTGGTGATTTATCTGGCGGGTTTACTGATCAATTCGTGGCGATGCTGGCTGAATCCAGCCCTCAGCTGATTGACAGATCTTCAACCAGTTTTTCATCAGGATCGCCTCCGTTTACCCTTCAGACTTTCCAGCTGAACAAAAAAGTAGACAAACTGCTACTGGAATTTGTTTTCAACAGGAAATTCGAAATCCCTGAACTCGCACAGGTCATGACCCGGATACAAGTCACCAAGGATGGAAATCCGGTCATACAATATGCTAAACCAAGTTGGGTCGGAAACTACACCAATACACTTTTGCTGGCCTTTTCTTTTGATGAAGCCACAGATTCTCCGCTCCCACCATTGAGTTCAGAAGGCAGTTGGGCAGTGCAGATGTCAGATGTCTCCAGTTTCAGACTCACCAATTGTAACCTGACCAGCCTGGCAGATGATCACCGGCTTCATATAAAGAAGTCTTATATTAACCTTGATCCAAAAGTGAATGAAAGCTTTCCGATATCTTTAACACTCGACTGGTTAAGCCACCCTATAACAGATGCAAGTGTGGAGGTTATCGTACTACGGCCTGGTGAAGACCTCAATGATTTACTGGCGAGAGATTCATTGGTAGTGGATGTCTCCAGCGCCCAGGATGCAGGAACCCCAGGAAGGCAGAAATATGAGGAGTTAATGGCCTCTGATCCTTCTTTCAAAGAAAAACTGAAAAGGTCGGAAAATCTGGTCACTCTTAGTCATACTTCGGATGGAAATTACAGTGGCACTTTTAATGGAATGAGTGTGTCTGGTGTATACAGGATACTATTCCGTATAAATGGTACACATCCTGAGGCCGGGCAATATCAAAGGATCCTTTCTGAAAGCATTTATGTCAGCTTTTCTTCTGTAGATATGGATGCTTCAGGTGTTACTTCCAAGAAACTGAAAGGAAAACTTGAAGTCAAGATGAGACCCAAAACCAGTTATAATAGATTAGTTGGTCCGGCAATGGGTGACGGTTTTTCGGTTGATAACCCCGGTATAAATATCGATGAGGTGATCGATCACCAGGATGGCAGCTATACATTGGTGTTTTCCGGGAACATTAATGAAGACACAAAGTTTCAGCTTCTGGGCCAGGAACTCTATGCCGGTCCGCTTGTTAAGATTGCAAAATCCGATTCTTTTATTGGAAAGATCGTTGATTTCCTGAAATCCCTGGGCCTTCCCATGTGGTTGATCTGGCTGATCATCATCCTGATCATCGCATTTTTAGTATGGCGCATAATAAAGAAGAAACCTTAATAATCCAGGCAGGTTATAAACTATAGTGTATTTATTTGATGATCTATCCTTCCTCCTTCCGGAGGGATAGATCAATTTGTTAATTGCAAGTTTGCTTATTTAAATCGAATCTAGAATTTCCGTGATATTCGATTTATGATTGAAATACAATTAACCGGGAAATCAAAATCAGGTAAAAGGAATGTCTTCCCTGTTGCTAATCTTGAGTTAGGAGGCCAAAGAATGCCTTTTTTTCAGCCAAAACTCACAATCGGACCGACAGATGATGTGTATGAACGGGAGGCTGATTCGGTTGCTGACCGGGTTATGCGTCAGGAAGAGGAGGAGGAAGAAGAAACCATACAGACCAAGATCTCCCCATTGGCAATCCAGCGGATGTGTTCGGAATGCGAAGAAGAAGAGAAGGCCCAAAGAAAAGAAAAAATACCAGGTGGTAACAGCCATGAAGCACCTTCGATCGTGCATGATGCAATTGAATCTGGAGGAAAATCTATTGATAAAGGTACACGGACTGATATGGAATACCGGATGGGATATGATTTTTCAAAAGTCAGGATCCACACAGGTTCACTGGCTACTAAATCAGCTGATTCGATCAATGCTCTGGCTTATACATCTGGAAATCACATCGTCTTCAATAATGGGCAATATGCCCCAAATACGTCAAATGGCAAGCGTTTACTTGCACATGAGCTCACACATATAGTCCAGCAAAACGGGATAGCGCGGAAAACCATTCAGAGAACCTGCAGCTCAACGGACCAGACTGAATATGACCGCATCGCTGGCGAGATAAGGCATCTGCCATTTTATATAAATGTTCCCCGGCATTCCGATGCCATTAACACCCCTGCTCAGACCCGGACTGTAGCCGAAGAAATTATCACTCAGGCCCGGACCAGGAATGACTGTTTGTACTATATCCGGTCCTTGCACACCTTATTTTCAACCACCGAATCGCCCCCCGCCTCTGTCAGTCAGACCTGGGGACCAGTACTTGCTGAGGCCGCAAGATTGGAACAAGAGCGGCTTCAGGATCCTCAATCACAGCAGGAGGCGGATTTTGAAGAAGGATTGAGTACCGATCCTTCCAGGCAATGGACACAGTTATCAGGTGCGGGAGGTAAAATCTATTATGTAGATCAATCGGATCTCAGCAATATTGTAGTCAGGGTAAAAGTAAAATTAAATGGGCAATCACAATACGTCGATCAGGTAACACAATTGCAAGACGGGATTGAAAAGGAATCCTCAATATTAGGATATACAGTGGATCTCGACTTTGTAAATACCAGCGGACGGGACGTTTTTGAAGCAGATGTGGATCCGACTGAGTGGCCTACATCCGGAAACTGGGTGGGCGATGTAGAAACAATGGCCCATGAACTTCATCACCTGCTTAATTTGCCGGATCGCTATAATTACATTGAGTCCCATTCTGCGAATCCGGAAATGTATATCGCTAACCGAATTCATTGGTTTAGGGAAGAATTTAATCGTCCGCCTGATCCCAATATAAGTGTATCGTTTATGGGACAGGGAAGCCTGATTACCGATGAAGATATTTGTGCAGTGATACAGACCGGAAATATCTCTTCCTGCATCAATCACCGGCGGTCAATGAGAAACTCGGCCTTGGGCACCAAACATAGGGCCAACGTAAAAACACAAAGAATTTTAGAAGTTTTATCTGGCATCATCCCGTCTACCATTCTTGATCCCAGGGCAGATATTCATACACTTCCGATGGCTCAGAGAAGAATTTCTCAGACAGCCAGGCAGGTTTTTGGTGGGCCGGTCAGTGATGCAGCTATTGAATCTGCATTGAGTAGGATTAGGAACAACCTGATAAGTGGACGGATTTACATGGAAAACACTACTGCCCCGGAATGTAGAAATGAACAAGTCTACTTCAGCCAGGATCCATTAACCTTTGTGATATGTCCAACATTCGGAGGGTTATCAGCTGAAAACCAGGAAAAAGAGATATTGAGGATAGCTTATAGGATGTACCAGGAGATTTCGTTGGGGGGAAGTATGGCCCGGTTGATGGGACATTCAACGGATGCCGGCGATGCTGAAAAATGGGCACGTTTTATCCTGCAGGCACGTAGTAGAATTTGAACGAAACCAATGCATCACAATAAGTTGAATAAGGATGGAAATGCCACAAGAGTGGCGGTAAAAAACAGAAACAAAGGGACTGGTGCCGGTTTTTTTTCGCAGGGTATATTTTTTCAACCAAAATTAACCATTGGCCCT
>JBDLIX010000049.1:0-34385 GCA_039714655.1 Bacteroidota bacterium | reverse complement strand
ATTGCTAAGGTTTCTTCTGCAATCTGTTTACCGGGATCGCCATGACATTTGAGACAGGCTTCCTGGGCCACTAATATAGGTTGATAATATTCAATTCGATCATCAAAAAAGTAAACTTCTGGTTTTATGGATTCGCCTTTCTGATAAGCGGCCTGATAGAGGTTTAATTGTTCTTTTTCCACTTTAGTTTGTGGCATATCTACCGGATTACGATATTTTAAAGCGATCCGTCTAATCTGACAGTTATTCAAACGTGACAAGCTATCCTTTAAATACATAGCACGCATATTGCAGAAGTCGATGGCATATACCGGACCACCTGTTTTCATAGCATGGGAGACATTTTTTAATAACTCGGACTGGGTTAAACTTACTATTTCTCCACCTTTTTGGAGATATTCTTTTTGGAGATACTCCTTTTTGATGGATTCTTCTTTTTGCGCTGCTTTTTTTTCTTCGCGAATACCGCAAGAAGAAATCATGAAAAGAATGATGAATAGTGTTAAAAGACGCATTTTATAGTTTCTTTAGTAAGTATTAGATTTTGGTTAGCTACTTCAAATATTTACCAATTTAATTAAATAATATCACTAACGTGCCTGCAAAGCTTCCATAAGGGTAGAATTTCCTGTGGATTGCTGATCTGAACAATTCGCGGCATTTTCTTTATATTAGTTGTTGGTAAGTTACATATAACAAATGAGAAGCAATTGATAACCCTATGAAACGTCCCTGACAATAATTACATTATTTTCACATTAGGAGATGTAATTATTGGCGTGGTAAGTTACATAAGGCTAATAAGATAAATTGATAATTACTTATGAAACTGATGACTGAGGCTACTATTCCGGACTATCCATTCCGATTGGACCATCAATCGAACATCCTGATGATGGGATCCTGCTTTACCGATAACATTGGCAGGCTGCTGGAGAAGTATCTTTTCCAGGTTTGTGTCAATCCCTTCGGAGTCACATACAACCCCCTATCAGTAAAAAAAGGATTGGAGGCGTTGATCCAAAGAAAAGCATACACGATAAATGACCTGGATCATTATAACAATCTGTGGTTTTCCTTTGACCACTACACCGGATTCTCATCTCCCGACCGGGATGACACCCTTAAGAAAATTAACCTCAGTTTTGACAGGGCAAAAGAGATGTTGCTGAAAGCAAACTTCCTGGTCATCACCTGGGGTACTGCCTGGGTATATACTTACAAAGCTACCGGGGAAGTGGTATGCAATTGCCATAAGATACCTGCAAATCAGTTCACCAGGTCACGGCTGTCCACCAAAGAGATCATTGGAGCCTATGAATCCTTTCTGTCATCATTGTTTGAATTGAACCCGAACATAAAGGTAATGCTCACCGTAAGCCCCGTCCGGCACCTGAAAGAGGGTGCCCATGGAAACCAGCTTAGCAAAGCAACCCTGTTGCTTGCAGGAGAAACTCTGAAGAAACTCTATCCAGACCAACTCTTCTATTTTCCCTCATATGAGATCGTGATGGATGAACTGCGGGATTATCGATTCTATTCACCGGACATGGTTCATATCAGTGACCAGGCTACCCAATATATCTGGAAGAAGTTTGATCAGGCACTCCTAAGCAACGATGCCCGTAACGTCATAAAAGAGCTGGAACCTCTGTTGAAAATGATGGGGCACCGGCCACAGATGCAGCATGGTGAAGCGTCCCGGAAATTGATAAAACAGAGGGATGAAAAGCTCAGATTATTGAAAAATAAATATCCTTCACTTGCATGGGAAAACATGTTAAACTCGTTGCAATAAAAACATTGATGCCTTACTGTTGAACAGATTGAACTCGGAATTGTTAGTATATGAATGACTCTTATTGAACATTGCAAAATTGCAATCATTTGGAACCAACAACAACGATTTCGTTATGGCTAAATACTCATTCTCACTATTCATTCTTATCTGTACCCAGGTAACCTTCAGTCAGTACTCCCAGCTTCAGCTGGGTGACACTACCAAACCTGAATATCCGTATATTCTCCCAATTCTAGGGGAGGCAGCTTATGAAAAAGGATTTAACATCCCTAAACCGGTAGGTTTAATGCTCAACTATTTCTGGGCCAACCAGGACATTATCATTCCAGAAATCGAAGTCGGCTTTTCAGATGGAATCCTTCCTGATATACCACTCACAGAGATCACAGAGATTATCGAATTTGAAGAGATCAATACCACTGCACTCTCCATTAACATCAGGCCCGATGTATGGATCTTTCCTTTCCTGAATGTGTATGGAATCTTTGGAAAATCGTTTGCCACTACCAGTGTAAAACTGAGCTACCCCATTGAGATGTCGACTGTTGCAGAGTTGGAAGGTACCAGTGTTGGAATGGGTACCACTGGTGCATTCGGTTTCGGGAAATACTTTGTAGTGCTGGATGGCAACTGGGTATGGACCAATATGTCAAATTTTAAGGATCCAGTTCAAAGTAGCGTGTTTTCACAGAGAATTGGCCGGGCTTTCCAGGTAGGTAAGAATCCGGAAAGCAATATCGCATTCTGGGCGGGCGGAATGAGGATAAGAATGGGCAATATTACCCAGGGAACCATTACACTCAACGAGGTGCTTCCTCCTGAAACCTGGGACCGCAGAGATGATATTGTTCTTAATTACTGGGAGTGGTATGACGGGCTTGGTTTTACCGAAATAGCGAAAAAACAGATTGCCGATAAGATCCTTACTCCCATTGTCAACGCTCTGGACGACTCCAACGGAGAGGGGACAATAGAGTATAAGCTACTTAAGGAGCCAAAAAGGGAATGGAATATGATTCTTGGCGGTCAGTATCAGCTGAACAAGTCCTGGCAATTCAGGTTTGAGGGAGGGATCATTGGCAACAGAAAGTCTCTGTTGTTATCCACCAATTACAGATTCGGTTTCTAAATGAAACGTCCATTATAATATTGTCATTATTATCACAAAAGAATATGAACAGAGCTTGCGAGCTCACGCTAGTAAAATATTTATACATATACCTTAAAAATGCGACGTCTGCTCCTGCTTTTATTCGTCTCCTCCTTTACTTGCTATCAATCCCAACTTTATTCACAAACAGATGATAAGATACCATTCAAAGATTCAGTGGATGGTGCTGTGGATTTAAGTTACTTTCTGGCCAGTGTGTATGGCTTTCTTCCATTTGTGATGCCTGTTACCGAACCCGCAGTAGGCTACGGGGTGGCAGGCGGCCCCATCTTCATACACCGTGATATAGAAGCCCTGAAAAAAGGGGAACCCTCTCCTCCCAGTCTCTCCATGGTTGGTGGGATGTACACGCAAAACGGGAGCTGGGGATTGGTAGGAGGCCATTCAGGAGTATGGAAGAATGACCACATCCGTTATGTGGGTGGCGCATATTATGGTTCACTGAACCTGACCTATTATCCATCCCGGTTTACCGGAGAGTTCGGATTCAATCTGCAAACTGCAGGGTTGATCCAGCAGATTGCCTTCAGGCTGGGTCATGTCAAATTGTTTGGAGGGATTCGTTACAAATTTTCCAGTACAAAAGTTACTTTCGACCGGATTCTGGAGATTCCCGATGTAGATCCATGGGAATATAAGAACAGACTGGGTGGATTGGGTCCGGTGCTTTTCCTTGATTACCGGGACAATACCTTTACGCCCAACAAAGGAGTATTCTTAAAGGGTGCTTATGCCCATTATGCTCCCTGGCTTGGCGGTGATATTACATTCAACATGTCATCGTTGTTCGGGCTCTGGTTTGCAAATCCGACTTCCTGGATGACCACCGGGTTAAGGGCTGAGTTCCAGAACAGCTCGGGAGATATCCCTTTTTTCGTAAAACCCTTTGTGAATCTGAGGGGAATCCCAGCCATGCGGTTTCAGGATTATTCTACCCTCACTTTCGAAACTGAAGAACGTTTCGATCTCACTCCCAGATGGAGCCTGACAGCTTTTGCCGGATTGGCCAAAGCCTTCAACCCGGAAGATGAGTTTAAAGAAATTGACTGGGCTTACAATTATGGGGCAGGATTCAGATACAAAATCGCCAGGTTATTCGGCCTTTATTCGGGAGTTGATTTTGCATGGGGTCCCGACAGCTGGGGTTTCTACATCATATTTGGTCATGCCTGGAACCGGCTTTGATCTGTTCTGACGGGACATCATTGGACATACAAGAGGTGTACGCAGTGTACGAAAACGTACATATCCGTCTCAAAAGTGAACACTTTATCATGGGCGGATAATTATATACATGACTTAATATCTGTAATTTACTTACTTTGGCATATCTATTGTTTTTTATAGTTCCATCATTTACAAAAAACCATACTAATGATAAAAACTGTTGACCTGGTAAAGGTATTTCGGACCGACGAAGTCGAAACCACAGCACTGAACAATGTTAATATCGAAGTAAAAGACGGAGAATTTGTAGCCATCATGGGACCTTCCGGTTGCGGAAAGTCCACCCTGCTGAATATTCTGGGTCTGCTGGATAATCCATCGGGGGGATCTTATGTATTCCATGAAACAGAAGTAGCCAACCTGAAGGAGAAGGGCAGGACCAACCTTCGTAAAGGGAACATTGGATTTGTATTCCAGAGTTTTAATCTGATTGATGAGCTCACCGTTTATGAAAATATTGAATTGCCACTGCTGTACCTCAAAATGAGTGGATCCGAACGGAAGAAGAAGGTGGATACAGTAATGGAACGAATGAAGATCAGTCACCGTAAAAACCACTTTCCACAGCAACTGTCAGGTGGTCAGCAACAGCGTGTGGCCATTGCACGTGCGGTAGTCACCATCCCAAAACTGATCCTTGCCGACGAGCCAACGGGTAATCTGGATTCGGCGAATGGTGGTGAAGTGATGGCCCTGCTCACAGAACTCAACGAAGATGGAACTACCATTGTGATGGTAACACACTCTCCCAGCGATGCTGAGAAGGCCCACAGGATCATTCAACTGTTCGATGGTCATGTTGTGACTGAAAACATCCATAAAAAATTGTAGATCAAGAGTTTTAATAACTCAATTATATATCATCCTGCTCATAAGGGATTTTATTAGTAGATAATATGATAAAACTCATGTTTTGTGTGAAAGAAATAACACAACTTTACAGGTACATTTAGGTTAACACAAGGGTTAAATTTTAGGATTCGAGAAGCTGTCCGCAGGGCAGCTTTTCTTTTTTCTCATTTTTTACATTTAATCATAAACATAATTTCTCTATATTCGTTACCTATTTCAGTATAACCAAAAATTCACCTGAAGATGAAGTATTTAAGAATCACAATGGCGATTGTTTTTTCAATCGTTCTGTTTGCCTCCTGCGGTAGCAAGAAAAAGCAGGATCAGCCCGAGGAATCATTTGATCTCGAATCTTACATCACAGCAGCTGAAGCCATTGATCCCAATCTAAGCAAGGTTGACCAGATTTTTAGCATCCTGGAGATGGTAAATGCAGAGTACTATGATGTATTGACCAACGATCCTTACAATGCGCACAGTTATAAGTCTACCTTTCCAATTGCTGCTGCTAATCTCGGCATATACGTTACTGATATCATTTATCATTTCTATGGAGAGGAAGATGAATCCATGTTCCTTACTTTTTCTGCGGCACAGGAGCTGGCAAAATACATCGGTATAGATTCCGAATTTGCCACAAGGACCATTGAGAGCCTTGAAGGAAACATGGTGAAAAGAGACTCCATTACCCAGCTTTTTAACGGACTGATGACCGATAGCGAAAAGTACAATTCAGAGCAAGAGTTGGTATTTGTGCATACTGCTTTTCTCACCGGTTCATTTGTGGAAAAAGTCTACATCTCCAGCAACCTGCTGAAAGAAAAAATGGCTGAAAGTGAGCTCAGCAAAAACCAGGAAAGCGACATAAGAGAGTTACTGGTCATATATCTAAACCAGCTAGATCCATCTACCGGCATCCTGTATGAGGCTTTTGAGAAACAGCAGGACCAGCTTGAAGGGCTGATTGTTTTGACTACCTTCCAAAAATTGAAAGAACTATCCGCTGAGTTGAAGCAGGTGAAATCCACACTGGCAGTGGCCCCCATCAGTGAAATAGCATCCAATACGAACCTGACGACCACCTTTGACCTGATTGCAAATCTTCGGAATTTGCTTGTCGCAGCATCTGAATAGTTTGAGGATTGCATCCATAGTGGATTAAAGAATATCACCGCCTTACCTACAAAGTGAGGCGGTTTTTTTATATTTGGGCAGACCCAATAGTGTAATCCATGAATTTCCTTGGCAACCTTATCTGGTTACTTTTCGGCGGACTGGCCACCTCCATTGGCTATTTCCTTGGAGGCGTGGTTCTGATGGCTACCATTGTCGGAATTCCCTTCGGATTCCAATTGATTAAGATCGGCTCCCTCTGTCTCTGGCCTTTCGGCAGGACCTTTGAAGTGAATAAAGGGGAGTTGCCCGGTTGCCTTTTCACCCTGCTTAACATCATCTGGTTTTTTATTGCCGGATTGTGGATCGCCATTATCCATGTGGTATTCGGATTTCTGCTCTTTATCTCTATCATTGGTATCCCATGGGGAATGCAGCATTTTAAACTGGCCGGTTTTGCCATCTCACCCTTCGGTCGAAAAGTGGATATCGTAGGTTAAAAATAATTCACCATTATGAAAAAAAACTTATCCCTCGTCTTTCTTTTTCTTGCGATTGCTGGTCTGATCAGCTGCAAACAAACTCCCAACGTATTGCTCGTTCTGGGAGGCCATTCATACGATACAACTGAATTCTTTGACATGTTCCACTCCTTGGAAGGAATTGAATTCGATACCATCTCCCATCCACATGCGCCCAATTTGCTACAATCAAACCAAGTTGAAGCTTATGACCTCTTGCTATTCTATGATTTTATTCCTGATATGCCACTGAAAGATTCCAGTATCTATATTCAAATAACAGAGAAAGGAATACCCTTACTTTTTCTTCATCACGCCATTGGCACATTTCAGAAGTGGGATGGGTATAAAGAGATGGTTGGGGGCAGGTATGTGATGCCGGGATTTGCTGCAGATAGTTCCCTCCATTCAGATTATAACCATGATATAGAGATGGAGGTGAAGGTCATAAGCCAAAATCATCCGGTGACTCAGGGCATCAGTAATTTTACAATTCATGATGAGGGTTACTCCAACCTTGCACTGCTTGAAGGAGTAACTCCACTACTTACAACTGACCATCCCGATTGTTCATCCCTGGTAGGCTGGACCCATACTTTCAATAGTTCTGAAACAGTGTATCTCATTTTCGGGCATGATAAACATGCCTATGAGAATGCATCCTTCCGGAATCTGTTACTCAATGCCATAAACTGGCTGGTAGTTCAAGAATGATCTGAAATAGATTCGTTACCTTAGCCGGTATGGCTGAACAAATTATTAATTGGGGAATGATTGGATGCGGGAATGTAACCGAAAAAAAGAGTGCCCCTTCCTTCAATAAGATTGCAAACTCGCGCCTGATGGCTGTTGGTAACCGTACCCCTGAGAAAGCAGAGGATTATGCAAAACGTCATGGCGTCCCCTCGTGGCACAGGGATCCATTTGATGTGATCCTTGACCCTGAAGTTCACATCGTATATATCTCGACCCCTCCCGGATCACACCTGGAATACGCCCTTGAAACGATCAAAGCAGGGAAACCTCTTTACATTGAAAAGCCCATGGCCCGTACCTGGGAGGAGTGCAGGATCATCAACAAGGCGGCTGAAGAAAGGGGAACTCCGGTTTATGTAGCCTATTACAGGCGGTCCCTGGATTATTTTAAAAAGGTAAAAGAGGTGATTGATACAGGTACCCTGGGCAGGATCCTGCATATTAATGTACAACAATACTTCCCGGCACGGGAGGAAGATTATAACAGCCAGTCACTGCCCTGGCGTTTGATTCCGGAAGATTCAGGTGGTGGCTATTTCCATGATCTTGGGTGCCATGCACTGGATATTTTATTCTACATTTTTGGAGATCCCGTAAGTGTAACCGGATCAAAAAATAATGTGGGCGGAATCTATGAGCCTGAAGATACCATTGGTGCTACCATGATGCTTCCCAATAATGTTATGGTCTCCGGAGGCTGGAGTTTTATAACACCCGAACCCTACACAAAGGACCTGGTTGAGGTAACCGGAGAAAAAGGTAAAATGAAGTTCTCCATCTTTAGTTTCAAACCCATTACTTTACTCCTGGGAGAAAGCCAGGAGAGCATTGCCATCATACAACCAGAGCATATCCAGATGCCCCTCATCCAGACCATTGTCTCAGAACTTTCCGGGATAGGGAGTTGTCCATCAACAGGGGTTACCGGAGCGGTGGCCAGCATGGTGATGGATAAGATTTTGGGAAAGTTGTAGTCTCATAGATACCTTTGTTAATAACTACATCTCCATTGTTAAGATTTCCACACCCATTTTCCACCAATACCCTCTTCTGGCATTAGGCTATGTGCTAAAAAACATAGAACTTTATGATAGAAAAACCTGGGTTGATTTAGGGGTTTGGCACTTTTCTTGTGTTTTAGTAGTGAGGAGGAAGCTGTGCAGAAGATATTTCACAAAAAAAATCGCGTTTTACGCAGCCTTTTTAAGAATTGTTGGTCTTTATTATAGAGTTATGCTAAACACAGAAGAGAAATTGAACGCACAGTACACCATTATACTAGGAGCAGAGGGGGAGCTTGGGAGAGCAATGGCCCGGGAGATTGCACATAAAAAATGCAACCTGGTTCTTGTATCCACCACCCATATAGATCTTCAGCGATTTGCCATTGGATTGCAATTGAAAGAAGATGTACAGGTAGATGCAATAAAGCTGGATATGTCGGACCAGGAAGCGATTCAGGCCTTTACAGAAACGATCCGGGATCGATATGAGGTGCGTGCTCTGGTGAATAACATTACATGTGACTGGTCAATCGCTTACAACAAATGCATTTCCGAATTTGCAAGGGAAGATTTTCTGACCCGCTTCCGGGGGGCAGCCCTGATTACATGGAACCTTCTTCCCCATATGTCCAGGTTATCCTCATCGTACATTCAGCATATCATCCCATTTCCATTTAAAAAGGAGCAATTCAGCCCCGATATGCAACAGTCGGTGAGTAAAATGTATGCCTTTGCCAGGGAATTGGACGAAGAGTTGAAACATACCCCGGTATCGGTGAGCATGGTACATCCAGCCCCCATTAAAAACATTGTTCCTGAGCTTGAGTTGCTGGATGGTATCACAGAAGAGATCAACGCTCTTACCCCAAGATTGATCGCTATGAAAGCGGTTAATGGTATGCTTCGGGGCGACCGTCTGATTATTCCAGGATTCTGGAACAGGATTCAGTTTTTCCTGAACAGACATGCCACATCCTGGCTCAGATCAGCAGAAGAGTCTCTTGGATCAAGTCTGCAACCATCAGTATAATTAAAACTCCTCGCGGGATTCGACCCTTTATTCTTTTAAGGAAAGAGGTATCAGCTTTGACACTTCCAATGGGGTGATTTCAAGCAGGTGAACTACACCCTCGCACCGGTCCGTTGCTCATGATTATCCGTTTGCAGTTATATTTTGATCTTTGTACCTTATGCCTCAACAAAAAATTAAACCATGAGCAACCAAAGCATTGATTTCAACAAAATTCTAAATGATTCCAGGGAAACCCTGCTGAATCCTAAAGGCTACTTTTCATCCATGCCTCTTCAAGGCGGATTTACCGAACCAGTCATTAAAGCTGCCATCTACGGTGTTATAGCTGGATTATTTGCCCTGCTCTGGAGTGTACTGGGAATGTCTGCCTTGGGTAGTAGTGCGTTCTGGGGAGGTGCCGTTGGGATCATGGCCCTGATCTGGTCCATTATAGGTGCAATCATAGCACTATTTATTGGTGGAGCTATCATGCTGATCATCTCGGCTATTTGTGGTGGTAATACAGATTTTGAGGCCAACGTAAGGGTCGCTGCCGCACTGATGGTGGTTTATCCCATTAATAGCTTTTTCGCATTCTTTTACGGCATCAATCTTACCCTGGGAAGTGTGATCGGACTACTGGTCAGTTTCTTCTCCATATACCTTCTATACCATGCTGCCATACAGGCCCTGAAAGGAAAGGAATCAGCGGTAAAAATCGTTGGCATTGTACTGATCCTTCTAGCCCTTCTGGGGTTTTTCGGAGGACGAAAAACTTCCAATACTCTTCAGGATTTCTCCAATTATTATGAAGAAGAGCTGGTGGAATAATAGCATATTCCCGGATTGTCACTCACTCAGAATCCTGTCAAACTCTTCATCATCGAGCAGAACCGGCCTGTAGTCCACTTCATTCAGCTTTAGTACCCGAACGAAAGCCCTGAGGTGCCTTTCGGATCCATTGCGGAGATTTTCAAATACCCTGACCACATCTTCATTTGCCGCATTTTCCTCCAATTCGGTCCGGAGATCAATGATATCCACCTCTTCGATCAGGGCTCCTACCTTAAGCGCCTCTTCCTTGCTGGTGCTTCCCTTTTCTATCAGTTCATTGTAGAGTTGTTGCAGATCCTCATTTTCAAAAACACCTTCAGGATTCTCACCCACCGGATCCTCCAACTCATAGGTATCAATGAGATATTTGATGGCATCCATATGGGCCTGCTCACTTTTAGAGATGTTCAGAAAAGGCCTGAGTTGAGAAATTTCATACAGGTAGAGGTAAACGTCACGTGCCAGCTTCTCCTCCTCGCGCATAAAGAGGATCCCATGGACTTCATCATCCGTTAATTGTTGAGCCAGGAGTGCTGAGTCATTAAGTTCATTGTTGGAGGCAAGGCTTTCATCTGTTCCTGCTGATTCTGTGCATTGTGGCATTGCAAACGTTACACTCAACAGCATCACCAGGAGCGATACTCCATGATTCGTTTTTCTGAATGTTTTCATAATCCTTGTTTTTATTATCGTATGTATATATGTGCATATTTAGATACAAATATCGGCATGACACCAATTCCTGCTGTTATGAAATCCAGGGAAAATGTAATGAAATAGGTCCTTAGTAGAGTTTGTCAATCGGTTTTTTAGACGACCGGTCGCTCTCCTTATACTCACTCACGGTCATCTCCGTGATGTGCTTGAACTGGTTCGAAAGGTACTGAACACTGCTGTAATCCATCATAAATGCAATCTCACTTAAGGTGAATTCATTCTGATCGATCAACTCCTTGATCCGTTCAATCTTGTGAAGGATGATGAATTTTTCCAGGGTAATGTTCTCATGGGACGAAAAGATCCTTGAGAGATAGGAGTAGGACAATCCCGTTTTTTCAACCAGGTACTCCGACTTCCTGACCATGGAATCCACATTATTCATTTCGTGGATAAGCTCGATTACCGCCTGTTTAATATCCTCCACCAGTCGATGGTCCCGGGATTCAATGAGGTCTGTTCCAAGATCAACCAGCACCTTTCTGATCTCTTCCAGGGTTATAGTTGTCTCATCAAAACTGATGGTTGCCTTGCCCAGTTGGATCTCCTCCACAGTGATTCCTGATTTTTCAAGTTCCTCCCTGATCACACGGAGGCAACATTGACAAACCATGTTCTTAATATAGATGGTGGTTGTATTCAATCCGATTTCAGTATGTACCTCTGCATATTTGGTGAATAGAGCAATTTATATCTTTATTTGAAATAAAAAAAGCAGGATGCGGAGAACTATCTATTTTACTCAAAAAGAGCGCCATCCATATACTTTGAATGAATTTCACAACATTTTAACAGAAAAACATAACAGCGTGTCCATTTAGATTCCGCAATTTTACGTTGTAATTAAGAACAGTGTGTACCATGCGAATCAAAAAAAACATAGCCATCAGCGATACGGGGTTTGTGTTCAATCCAACCACCGGTGATTCCTATTCCATCAATCAGGTGGGCCGGGAGATCCTTAGTTACCTGGGTGAGAACAAGTCCAAAGATGAGATTGTCTCCCTCATGACTTCGGAATATGATATTGATGCCCCAAGCTTCGAAAAGTACTATTTCGATTTCCTCAGCATGCTAAGGCAATTTGAACTCCTAGATGAAATCAATGAAAACTAAGATTACCGTGGCCCTTACAGGCCTGAACAATGTGGATAATCCGGGGCCGGGTGTGCCGGTGATTCGTGGCATCCGGGAATCGGATCTGTTTGAACCACGCATTCTCGGTCTGGCTTATGAGAACCTCGAACCCGGTATCTACATGGATGGTGTGGTGGACAAAACATACCAGGTACCCTATCCATCGGAAGGATCGGATGTGCTGGTAAACAGGATCCTGGAGATCCATAAGAAAGATCCCATTGATCTGCTGATCCCCAATTTTGATGCTGAGTTATACGCCTTTATGCGATCAGAAAGTATCCTGGAAGAAGCAGGTATCAAAACTTTCCTGCCTACCCTGGAGCAATTCGAGGAGCGGCATAAAACCAATCTTCCCGATTTTGGAGAGAAATATGACCTGGCTGTTCCATTCAGTAAATCCATTACCCGGATTGATGAGATTGATAAACTCAAAGATGAGTTTGATTATCCCGTGATGGTCAAAGGGAAATTCTACGATGCTTACCTGGCTTACAACGAAGAGCAGGTAAGGATGAACTACAATAAGATCAGTGCCAAATGGGGCTTGCCGGTCATTATCCAGGAATTTATCAAGGGTACCGAAGTGAATGTGGTAGCTCTGGGGGACGGAAAAGGCAATACCATCGGTGCAGTTCCCATGAGGAAACAATACATCACCGACAAGGGAAAGGCGTGGTCGGGGATTACACTGGATGACGAGAAGTTGCTGGAGCTGACCCGCAGGATCATCAAAGCCATGAACTGGAGAGGCGGTATGGAGCTGGAGCTGGTCAAATCTCAAAAAAATGAACTCTACATCATTGAGATCAACCCCAGGATACCGGCATGGGTCTACCTGGCTGTGGGAGCCGGGCAAAACATGCCTGAAGCACTGGTAAAGCTGGCCCTGGAAATGGAAGTTAAACCCTTTGAGAAATACGAGGTGGGAAAAATGTTTATCCGCTACTCCTACGACCTTATCACCGATTTGAAAGAATTTGAGAAACTCTCCACGCATGGAGAACTATAAATAACAGATCATGGAAAAGAAGTCATTTGAAAGGCCATTTATAAAGAAATTACAAGCAGGAATGCCCAGTAAATTTGGGATGAAATCGCAGGCTGAACCAATCACACATATCGACGATGTTCCTGTTCCGGAGCTCCTGGCTGAATACGGATCTCCTCTCTATGTTATTTCCGAAAAAACCATACGGGATAAACAGAAGAAATCGCGTCATGCCTTCACCACCCGTTACCCGAAAGTCCAGTATGCCTGGTCTTACAAGACCAACTACCTGGATGCCGTCTGCCGTATCTTTCACCAGGAAGGTTCCTGGGCCGAGGTAGTTTCAGGATTCGAATATGACAAAGCCATTAACAATGGTGTGAAGGGCAGTCAGATCATTTTCAATGGTCCGGACAAGACCGATGAGGATCTGAAAAAAGCCATAGAAAATGATTCGCTGATCCATATAGATCATTTCGATGAGATGTATTCCATCATTGCCATTTCCGAAAATTCCGGGAAACGACCCAAAGTGGCCATACGCGTAAACATGGACACAGGTGTATATCCCATGTGGGACCGGTTTGGATTTAACTATGAAAACGGAGATGCCTGGGATGCCATCAACCGGATCATGGTCAATGAAAAACTGGACCTGGTAGGTTTGCATACCCACATCGGGACCTACATGCTTACCTCCAACGCTTATAAGATTGCTGCCGGTAAACTGGCCGATCTTGCCTTTGGTATCGAAAGAAAATACGGGGTGAACATTAAATACATCGATGTGGGTGGAGGTTTCGCTTCCAATAACACATTAAAGGGTGCCTATTACCCGGGCACAGATACGGTTCCCTCAATTGATGAATATGCCGAGGCCATATCATCGGCCATTCTCAATTCGGAGCTAAATCCCAGGAACCTGCCCACACTGATCCTTGAGAGCGGCAGAGCCCTGATCGACGATGCCGGGTACCTGCTGGGGACAGTTATTGCCAACAAAAGGCTTTCCAGTGGAAACAGGGCGACCATTGTTGATGTGGGAATCAATCTGCTTTTTACCTCATTCTGGTATGAACATGAAATTTATCCTGCTGCACCCGTATCCGAGCACATGGAAGAGACTGCCATATACGGCCCCCTCTGCATGAACATTGATGTGCTGCGTGAAGCCATTCAATTTCCCCTCCTTAAGAAGGGAGATCAGTTTGTAATCAAGCGAATCGGGGCATACAATATGACCCAGTGGATGCAGTTTATCACACTCCGTCCCAATGTGGTACTGATCGATACCAAAGGAGAGGTCCATGTGATCCGGAAAACGGAGAATATGGAGCTGATCCGGCAACAGGAAGTAATCCCCGAACATCTTAAATAATTTATCCGGATCTCCCGAAAGCTCTCTATTTTGAAAATAAGTGACGATATAAAGCTGTTTATCAGGGCCATACCCAATAGTTATGGTCAGGTATTCTTTTCTGATCAACGGCTTTTTGCATTGATACTCATGGGGATCACTTTCTTTGATTTTTATGCAGGGATGCTGGGGTTCCTTTCGGTCATCACCACCAATCTGGTAGGGTTTTTACTGGGATTTGATAAAAAGACCATTTCCAAGGGGGTTTTCGGATTCAACAGCCTGCTGGTTGGACTGGGACTTGGGATCTACTTCAAGCCCGATATACAACTGATTGTGGTCATCATCATGGCTGCCATCCTCACCCTCCTGATCGCCGTTTCCCTGCAAGGAGTTATCGGAAAGTATGCCCTGCCCTTTCTTTCCATCCCGTTCCTTCTTTCCATCTGGATTATGACCCTCTCTACGAAAGAGTTTGCAGCCCTGGGAATCAGCGAACGGGGGATCTATACCTTCAATGATCTCTATACCATCGGAGGGGATCCTCTGGTCAGGCTTTATGATTGGTGGAACAACCTGCAACTACCGCGCTCTTTACGCATCTATTTTATCTCCCTGGGGGCCATTCTGTTCCAATACAACCTGCTTTCAGGGATGATCCTCTCTCTTGGTTTATTGTTGTTCTCCAGGATCTCATTTTCACTCTCACTCATCGGTTTCTATACAGCCTACCTGTTTTATGAAGTGCTTGGAGCCAATATTTCGGAATTGAGTTACAGCTACATCGGGTTTAACTACATCCTTACATCCATAGCCGTTGGAGGATTTTTTATCATACCCTCCAGGCGATCATATTTCTGGGTCATCCTGCTGATCCCCATTGTTGCCATGATCACCATCAGTCTTTCCAAAGTGTTTGCAGTATTTAGTCTGCCCGTTTACTCCCTGCCGTTTAACATGGTTGTGTTGCTATTCCTCTATGCATTAAAATTCAGGGTAAAAGCATCCACAACGCTGTCAGAGGTGTTGATTCAACACAACTCCCCTGAAAAAAACCTCTATGCATTTCACAATGATGTGGTTCGTTTCCGTCATCATGATAATGTGGCCATCAAACTGCCCTTCCTGGGAACATGGACAATCTCACAGGCTCATGACGGAGAGTATACCCACAAAGATGAATTTCGTCATGCATGGGATTTTGTTATCACCGATACCGATAATCAGCAATTTATGGGGAGCGGAGACCTCCTCACTGACTATTACTGTTACGATAAGATGGTACTGGCCCCGGCCGATGGGACCGTTGAATTTGTCCTGGACCGGATTCCGGACAATATCATTGGGGAGGTGAATCTGAAAGATAACTGGGGAAACACCGTTATTATTAAACATGATGACAACCTGTATACCTCCCTGAGTCACCTGAAAGAGGGATCCATCAAAGTAAAGGAGGGCGATCTGATAAAAGAGGGCGACGAAATCGGCAGGTGCGGTAATTCCGGCCGATCACCCTATCCCCATCTTCATTTCCAGGCACAGGAGACACCCTACATTGGTTCTTTCACGCTAGAATACCCAATTAGCTATTACATCAACCACCACCAGCAAGGATTCAAACTGGAATCTTTTACCTATCCCGGGATCAATGAGATGATCTCAAACATCGATCGCAGCGATCTTTTGTACAATGCTTTTCACTTCATCCCCGGAAAACACTACCATTTTGATGTGTCGAAAAACGGGGAAAAGTCAGAATCATTCTGGGAAATCAACACCGACCCTTATAACAATTCCTACATCCGTTGTCACCAGTCAGGGGCTATGGCCTATTTCATTAACGATGGCAACCTCATGTATTTCACCCACTTTACTGGAAATAAGAGAAGTCTTCTCTACTATTTCTTTCTGGCTGCCTTCCAGGTACAACAGGGTTTTTACCAGGACCTTCTCATTTCTGACCACTATCCGCTGAACCTGATCTTCAGCCAGCCTCTCCTGGGGATACAGGACTTTGTAGCACCGTTCTGGAAATTCCTCCGATCTGAATTCCAGTGTAAATATGAGTGGATCGACAGTGACATGTCCCCTACAGAGATCAGACTGGAATCATCAGCAACCAACAGGCTGGCTGGAAAGAGTTTGCAGAAATTCGATTTCTCCATCACTGTGAATGAAAAAGGGATCCACAAGATCACTGTGGAAACAGAGGCTCTTCAACTTAAAGCGACATGTACCGAGTAATCACAACCATATGGCTCTCGCTCCTGGCAATATCAGGGATCATTGCGCAGGATCAGGTGGATTTTAACACATTCAATACCGAAACCTACCGGTTGTACCAGCAGCAGAAGTGGGATAGCCTTATCATGATGGGAAAGGAAGCATTGAAACATGATTATGACTACTATTACCTGAGGATGAGACTGGGCATTGCCTTGTATAATCAGAAAAAATACAGTAAAGCTGCCGGCCATTTCACAAAAGCTCTTGTTATGAACGAAGGCGACCCGGTTGCTCTGGAGTATCTCTACTATTCCAGGCTTCTTGCGGGAAAAGGGGAGCAGGCCAACCTGGTAAAAGAGAAATTTAAAGGGGACCTTGCCCTAAGAATTCCCCCTTTCAAAGGAAAATTCTTCGACCAAATCGGGATTGATTACCTCTACAACCGGGGGATGATTGATCACATTTCTACAAATCCTGCGGAAACTTTCCCTGGTTTGCCATCCGGGGTACAATACATCACCCACCATTATTCCAACGTTACCCTGTCGGTGACCAACAGCATAACACCCTGGTTTTCTTTGCATCATGGATATACCTACATGACCAAAGTCAATCACCAATATTACAACAACGGGACCGCGCAATACTATATGGAGAACCAGAATGTATATCAGCACCAGTATTACCTTTCGCCCCGCTTTACCACCCTGTCCGGTTTTAAGATCATGCCCATGTTCCATAGTATAAAAGGTCATTATCAGATTCCGGTGGAAACCTCCGGGTACTACGGGGGGTATTCCAGGACATCTTTATATTATGCCGAATTCCTTGATTATGTGGTCGGAGTGGGCCTGACCAAAAGTTGGGGGTGCTTCGACATCACCCTGGGCGCCTACTATGCCACCCTCAATGATTCAGAACAGGTACAAAACAGGTTGGGTTTAACCTGGTACCCCAATGGGAATCTCAATTTTTATGCGGGCGGGTTTATGAACAGTCAGTATGAGCTAAACCAGGGGGAAGAGATCTACAGATGGATCCCGGAGTTGAAAGTCGGATTTTCAATTTCAGAAAAGATCTGGTTTGATCTGAATGGGGCCATGGGTGACATGACCAACTATCTTGAAAACAACGGAACTATCGTGTATAACAGTTTTTCAGAAACGATCCAAAAGAGAGTAAAGTTTACGATTTCAATACCGGTTACAGACAAAGGATCACTGCTCTACCTGGGTGGACGCTGGACATCGAATATCAGCGAGTTTCATCCGCTTGAACCGGTATTGACCGATATTACAAATACCAAGTCTTATAACACTTTATCATTTTACGGAGGAATATCATGGAAATTTTAAGAGCTATAAAGCAAGTTCTGGCGCTCAGCCTGCTGATCAGTACCCTCTCAGTCTCAGCCCAGGATTTTAAGCAAATCAAAGATGCTTTTCAGCAAAGCTACATCCAGGAAGCTACCGGAGAGGTGGTTGCAGCCGCCAACAGTCTGAAGGATGTTTATAGCGAAAAGTCATACGAGATCAACCTGCGTTTGGGCTGGTTGAGTTACCAGGCAGGCAACTTCACAGAATCAATGGCCTATTACAACAAAGCCATTGACCTGATGCCTTACGCCATCGAACCCCGGTTCGGGATCGTCTATCCGGGAGCTGCCATGGGAAACTGGTCCATGGTTATCACCCAGTATGAGAAGATCCTGGAGATAAGCCCGAACAACTCCATCGCCATGCACCGGTTGGGACTGATCCTTTATGGAAAGGAGGATTATGAATCAGCCAAGAAGTACTTCGAGAAAGTGGCAAACCTCTATCCCTTTGACTATGATGCCCTCTCCATGCTGGGATGGTCCTATTTTAAACTAAGCAACTTCCGGGAAGCCAAGGTGCTGTTCCAGAAGGCGCTCCTGCATACTCCCGGAGGTTCCTCGGCCATGGAAGGACTGGATTTGCTGGAGAAGCCATAGGCATTCAACACTGTTCTTTCCCTTTTTAACTGCAAAAATCCTCACAATAAAAAAACATGCCCCGACAATGAAAAAACATGCCCTGACAATTGCTCTATTGATCATAGGCCTGGCACTATTTTCCCAGCCTGTTCTCGAGAATATCTACAGCGAATCGGCCACCATAACCCGACTGGAAAGTATTGGGGAGGTATATTACTCCATGGATGTGATGAATAAACAATGCCATATCTATAAAATGGACCATAGCCTTTATAAAAGCATTCCCATTCCCACACTCCAGGGTTATTATCTGTCCGATGTGCAGTATGTATCGGAAAAGCTCTTTAATGATGACAATCTTGTGGAACTCGTATATAGTTATACAAAATATGTTCCTACCGAAACCTCCTATTATTACACCTACGAAACCAAACTCATTAACGAAAACGGGACCGTGCTGCTCACCATTCCGGGAGCGGGGTACACCGAAATTATTGAGACGCCCGATGATGGCAAAAAATTCCTGGTGTATGAATATAACTTCTCGGTAATCCCCTACCGAACATATACCCATGTGTATAGTCTTTCTGAGTCTGCTACAAAATCTTCAGAATATACCATATCCACCATGAGGCTGGATAATCCATTTCCAAATCCAGCCAGCCGCCAGGTTCATATCCCGGTACAGCTTCCGGAAGGGATCCATTCCGGAACCCTGGAGTTGTTTGGTCTGAATGGTCAGAAGATCATGAGCTTTCCTGTTACTGAAACTACTGGGAACCTGACAGTGCCTTCCCAACAACTGAGCTCAGGAACCTACCTCTACCACATTGACTCGGAACAGTGGCGCTCGGAAGCTAAAAAGATCGTGATTTATTAGCAGCAGACTCCTCTCATTTGAATTCATAACTGATCCCGACCTGGAAGTTAAAAGGATTTCCTGGAGTGAAATGCAACTCTGATACGGATAAGGTCTCATAATATAACCTGGATTCTGTATCAAACTGGGCTTCGTTCCAGGTCTGGTTAAACAGGTTTTCAACCTGGGCAAAGATTCTGAATCCGCGAAAACCATAACCCACAACGATGTTGGTCAGGAAATGTCCTGTAGCAATGACTGAATTGTCCTCATTGGCCGGTCGGTCACCTACATGACGAAACCGGACAGCTGCTTCAATCCCGCCAGGATGCAAGAGATTTAGCCCCCCCTGAGCGGTTAACCTGGGTGCCAGGGGTATATAATTTTCTTCATCAGGCTCATTCAGGTACCTGCCGTCTGAGAGATTCAGGTCCAGATCAGCCCAGATCCACCGGGCAAGTTGTAAACGAATTTCAGCATCAACTCCCAACCGCCGTGTTTCACCACTGATCTCAGTACATCCTTCATCACCAATAAAAACAAGTTCTTCCTCCATGTAGAGGTACCAACCAGCTAAACTGGCAAGGAAATTATTAGTTCCTAACCTGAGACCCAATTCTGCGCCAGAAGCCCTTGGGAGGATCTCTCTGTTCGCCTGGTCCGGATCGAGGTTCCTGCTGAGCAACTCCTGCTCTATCTCCCAACTGCTTAATCCCTCAGATTGCCCTGAAAGGATCAAACGGTTAATCTGCTGTGAAATGATCACATCACGGGCATCATTGGAGTGAAATCCGGTGCCCCCATTTATAAAAATATCCAGATTTTTTAACGGACTCAGCACAAGGTTCAATTTGGGACTGAGGATTGTCCCCTGGGCATATCCCGAACCATGGGGAAGAGCATTATCCGGGAAACCGGGATAATCAAGATGGTCCATCACATTAAAAGTCAGGTAGTCACCCCTTAATCCAAGCTGCAATTTCAAATAGCGGTTGAACACCAGGTCCTCTTCCATCCAGAAAGAGATATTCACTTCGTTAACTGTATGATCTGTGAAAGCGGTCAATCTGCTTCGGTCTGGACTTTTCCAAAGACTCAGATCGATATGATCCCCCCGGTAGGAGCCACCCAACCTGGTAAAACTGCGAATGCTCCCCACTTCTTTTACAAAACTGTACCGGGTTATGATCCCATGGATGGTCCTGTGATCCGTCTGTTCAATCATATCTCCGTTCACAGGGTCATTCAGCCAGAATGTAAAATTGGAAAACAACTTGAAATCATAGCTCGACATGTAAGCCTGGATCAGAAAGTCATGCTCATATCCTTCTATAAAATGATAATCCACAGCCACATTATACCGGCCGGTAACACCCCCTTCAAGGTCATCAATGGCACCCCAGCGACTGATCAGACCGTTATTCACAGCCCTCTCCGGGATCTGTCCAGATGCATTCCAAGCCGAGGTAAATGCCCCCATCGTAAATCCCAGTTCACTCCTCGGGGTAAGATGGGTATGAAACTTTCCATAAAGATTGGCCCGATTGAAACCCTGTGGATTATCCAAAGGTCCATCGGTATAATAATATTGTCCGGCAATGTATGCGCTCTGATGTTTACCATTTGTTGGTATTTTCAAAACAGTGGTGGCTTTGGCTGTTTGGAACATTCCACCTTCAAGTTTGACAAGGTTGTACTCAGGATGGTCGGTGGTGGTGAGATCGATTGATCCGGCAGTTCCAAAATTCCCGAACCGGCCGAAATAGGGGCCTTTATAGACAGCCAGGCCTTCAATGATCTCAGGTATGACGAAATGCAGATCGGCATAACCCTGGCCATGCCCGTGGGTCACCATATTTACCGGCATTCCGTCCACATAGACGCCCACATCGGTACCATGATCAGCATCAAATCCACGCATGAAAATCTGCTCAGCTTTGCCACCACCTGCATGTTGAGCTATATAGAGGCCGGGGACCATCAACAGCATATCCTGTGCCGACCTGACCGGATTTATCTTCAGGTCAAAATCCCTGATTGCTCTGGATGAAGCTGCGGAGAATGGTTTCCTGGCTTCCACAGTAACCGATGAAAGATCAATACTGCCCGGTGTAAGTTCAAGATCGAATTGTTGTTCTGCACCTTCCCTGAAATCCATTACAATTTCTCTGGTTTCATATCCGAGAAATGAAAAAAGGATTGTTTGCTTTCCAACCGGGATTCCTTTCAAAATATAATCACCATGATGACCGGTAATGGTACCCTGTACACTCTCCTTTAGAATAATATTCACACCTTGCAAACCCTCCCTTTCCCCGGAAGCAGATACGATTCCACTGAGGGTAGCACTCTGCGAAAAAGTAATTTGGCAAATAAATAGAAATAGCAGCGTTGTTGGGAGATGCCTTTTCATTAAATAAATCGTTTAGGGTGTTACGATCCTATTATTCGTGTTACTATATTCAAAAATAATAAGATCTTTTGAATTCTCAAAATCGATTTACGTGAATCGGCTTTATGACCGGGAGACCTGAAAGCCCGTTTGGGAAATTGTGAAATCCACAAACCGTGCCCTGGAGTTCGGAGGCTTCGATTCCAGTAGCTGCCGCAACTTCACGGCCGCATCCACTGACTTTGAAAACATGAGCAGGTAACCTCCACCACCGGCCCCCAGCAACTTATAACCAAGCAGGTAATCATCCACCATCCTGATAATATTCTGAATAACCGGAGGATTGGTGCCTTCATCCAACCGCTGGTTCAGGTCCCAGCTAAGGGCCACTTTCTCTGCCAGGCCCTGATAGTTATTGCTTAAGATTGTTTCGAATGTCTCTCTGGCATGCTCCTTCATTTCACTGAAGATCTCAAGGTGACCGGATGAGTTGAGAAACATGGCCTTGACGATCTCTCCAAGGATATCACGGGCCACACGGGTTACGCCCGTATAGTACAGCAACATCATATCTTTTGTTTCCCGCTGTGAAAAGAGTTGATCGGGCAACCATTTGATGCCTGGTTTTTGCAGGATCCCCGGCTCCGTTTCCAGCAACTTCACACCCTCAAAGATTCCCCCATACTGGTCCTGCCAACCTCCCCCGGTAGTAAGCATTTGCTCAAGGATCAGGGTGCGGTAAGCAACTTCATGTTTGTCCCAGTTTAATCCGCAAAAATCGCTCAATGTACCCAGTACGGTAGCAGCCAGGTTCGAACTTGTTCCCAGCCCGGATCCTTTGGGAATGGCTGCCAGCAGTGACATTTCGATACCGCACCCAAAAGCTTTGAGTTGTGATTCCAGAGCGGGATACTCCTTTTCGGCAAAAGCCGGACCAAACCCAGCCAGCACCAGGGCTGCCATGGGAATGGAAAATCCCCCACCCAACTTATCGTACTTGTTCAATTGATCGAAACTGGTAATCTCCATCTTTTGTCCCAGGTCTATGGATCGAAGGACAATCTTATATTCATCGAGCGGACGGGCAAACACCTGAAGGGGAAGCTGTCCATTTAGCTCAACGGAGAGGTTTACCACTTTTCCCCCCTCCATAATGGAGTAAGGAGGGGTATCGGTCCAACCTCCCGCCAGGTCCAGCCTCACCGGGCTTCTACCCCACAGAATCTGATCATCCAGCAAGTTTCTTCGGGGGGACACTGGATCCGATTTGAGTGTGTCGATCATCTTGTCCCGCAGGATCCCAAAGGCCTGTTTTTCATAGTTGGTAGCAAGGACCTTGTTCCCCGATACCCTGGCCCGGAACATGCTGTCATTGATTCTCTTGATCACTGGTTCATTGTGTGATAATTCGGCAGGCAGCTCCATCTCAGTTTTGCGATAATCTACAGAAGTCTGCTCCAGGTCCAGAAAATAGAAGATACTTTTGTGGTGGTTGGCCGCCAGCCTGGGTAATGATAGCGTCTTTAACACTTGTCGCTGCCCATATGTTCGATCCGGATCTGCTTTCTCGGACAACTCTTTTGCAGAAAGCCGGCTGGACTTGAGCCATAGAGAGCCATCCCCATTCATACTCAGCAGAGATGACAGCATTTCAGGGATATCCTCCTTATGAACCACCGGAAAAAGTGGCAGTTCATGCATGGATCTGTCCATTGCAATTCCCGCCTCATCCTGGATTACAGACCGGTTTATAAGCCAATCTTTCAACGATTGGTCCATCCAACAAGCCCCCTGCTCAGCCGTTTTTGTGAATCCATCTGAAAAGCCATATATCCTCAGGCAATACTCCCTGGCTCCCACAGGAACCATATCCAGGCAAATATTTTCAGGAATCTCAAGATCCCATTCATTTTCAGGGATCCCCGTAAGTATGTGGTGATGATTAAGTTTCCAGGTTTTTGGGATGTAGCAATTCTCGATCCAAATGTGATGGTTCTCATCAGAAAACCTGAAGGTAATCTGAGAATTCTGCTGAAAGATTGAAGGGTGATGATCGGACTCCCTGGTCAATTTCAGACGTTGATCGGTAATCCTGTTCTGCAGTTTCAGGGAAGATTCAATCAAATCATTGTTGCTGCCAAAATGATAAAACTCCCCGTTATGAAGAGGCAAAAGCTTTACATCCACATCATTCAGATCCAGGTCATCAGAATCTGATTCACTCCCAAAGACCGTCAGCATCTCACTGTACAGGTCATAATAATCTGGCAATCCACTGGTGAACTTCTCCTGCTTTTGGTCCCACCCCGATTTTTCCATCAACTTCATGGTGGTTGCAGCATTCATCAACACAATGCCGGAATCCATCAAATACAAATAATCCTGTGACAGATCCCTTAACTCCTGTTGTGTGGGTTTTTGTTTCACAAAGGCCAGCTGGTCCTGCTGCTCCCTCCGGCTAAAAAATACTCCATGACGGGAAGCGATGGCATCATCTACCCAGATCCCAAATACCAGAACATCTGCTTCCGGAAGGTTGTTGAACCGATCCGATGAGATAAACATTACATCCCCGCTACCGATGAGGATAGAGTAGCTTTCCGGAGCACCCTTCAGAATTTTTTCATAATAGGATGCCTGAAAATCGAGCAATTTTTGATCAATGTACTGCCCTTTGGACCACCGGAATACCGGCATGGGCATCAAAGACTTCCCATAGGGCGCATAGGCTGGCAGCCGGCGACTCTCTCCACCAGAATGGATGACAATTCTTTGCTGAGAAGAGAGCCAGGAGTTAAATGAGCCCTGGGAATCACTCATGCCATATGCTTCCGCCAGAATGCTGGCGGTGCCACCACCCGATCCCACCTTTTTTTCAACCGGATCGGACCCACAGATCCAGGCATTGGAATCCCGGTTTTCCAGCTCATGGAAGTGGCTGGACATACCAACGGGTAGTGTGATGAGTCTCTGAATATTCATGAGGGGCGGTTGCTCTTATTTAAGGACAGGAGTCAATACGAAATTCCGGTAACTCACCTTGCCATGATCCCCCTGCAGGTAAATAGGGCCTGGTGAAAATTCATCGGATGTAAGTGCACCCCCTGTCACTCCTTTTACCGGCTGGTTATCAATAAGCATCTTGCCATTTAAAAAAACGGTGAGATGCCGCTGATAGAGTGTGATATCCATCTGTTGCCATTCCCCTGCCGGTTTTTCGGCAGCCACAAGCGGAGTAATTCTGCTGTACAGAGCCCCCATGTTGTGTGAATCCAGCTCCTTCCCATAGCTGTCCAGTACCTGAACCTCATAAATGCCACGCAAATAAACACCGCTGTTGTTTCCTTTGGGAATATTCACTTCAAGTTTCAGATTGAAATCTTCAAAGGTGTCACTGGTGCGCAGGTTCCCGTAATGGATGTGTTTCTCTCCAGGCTTCTGGACCGGATTGTTCACCATGACTCCATCCACTACTTTCCATCCACTGGTTGCTTTCTTATCAGTCAGTTCCCAGCCCTGAAGATCATTTCCATTAAACAGTTGTATGGGTTCTCCATACTTTATTTTTCGCACTTTTGGAGCCTCTCCGTAAGCTGGAATCTTCTTACCAGAAAAAGTAACTGCTTCCACTCCAACTCCATCCCTGTTGGGGAAAAAAGCCCATCCTTCCAACCGATTTTCACCAACTTTTGTCACCTGAAGCCAGTTGACCGGGTGGGTTGTCCTGACCGGATCCCCTTTCTCATCTCTTTTCCGGACCACATCCCTGCCATTGACCAGAACAAGCTGGTCCTCGTTCACCATGGTATAATCGACGGGTGTCACACTGCCTCCACGCCATAATAAATCAGCATCCAGGTATCCATCCTCCTGCCGAACTTCCAGCCAGCCGGCATTGCTGCTCTCATAATCCAGGGTCAGGGCCCACATGCCCAGAAATGGTTCCACAGACACCTCCTGGGCAAAGGAGTGAAGGTTCAACCCGAAAATCAGTGCTGCCAAAAGCGTTCCTATCAGATTCTTTCTTTTCATCTTTGAATTATTAATTGGTTCTATTGCTTTTCAATTTAGCTTGATTTTTCTAAAATTAGGAAAAAAGCAGGATTTGGGCTACTTTTTCAAAAAACTCACCATGCAAAGACGATTATTCCTTAAAACTTCATCCATTGCCCTGGCAGGAGCCGGTGGCATCCAACATACGCATACTCAATGTAAGAAAGGCTTGGGAAAAGACCGGGGGAACATCACCCTTGCACTGAACGCTTACTCCTTTAACAAGCCGTTGCTTGATGGAAGGATGAGCCTGGAGGAGTTGTTTCGTTTAGCCAGAAAGACCGGTTTTGCCGGGGTGGACCTGACGGCCTACTATATCCAGGGATATCCGGAAGTGCCTGAAGACAAGGTGCTCTTTAAGATAAAAAAGATGGCATTCCGACTGGGCCTTGCCATTTCCGGTACCGGTGTTCGGAATAACTTTGCCCTATCAAACCCGATAGAGCATGCAGACAATATTGACCTGGTGAAGCAATGGATTGTTGCTGCGTCGAAACTGGGGGCTCCCCATGTACGGGTATTTGCCGGAAGAGGATCGGATGCAGATAACTCCAGGAAAACAGTGAAAGCTCAGGTGATTGAAGCATTTCAGGAATGTGCCGATTTTGGGTCGCATCATGGCGTTATGGTGGTTTTTCAAAACCACTTCGATTATATAAAATCTACTCAAGAGGTGGTTGAGATCCTGGATGCAGTCCAATCAGAATGGTTTGGGCTAATGCTTGACATTGGCAGCATTCCCGGTCCCGATCCATACCCTGATATTGAGAAATTGATCCCCTATGCCGCCTCATGGCAAGTAAAAGAGCAAATGAAATCCGGAAATGGAACGGTTCCAACAGATTTCGGGAGACTCATGAAGATCGTTCATGATCAACAATACCATGGATATTTCCCGCTGGAAACCCTGGGGGAAGGTGATCCGGAAAAAAAGGTGGAAGCCTTATACCAGGAGGTGATACAAACTTTTCAGCAGTAATTTAAAGGTCTTCAAATCCTCAGTCAGCCGGGGTTTGTACCACTCATGATAACTGTGGATAATTCCTGGATTCAATAATTTGAAAATGGTCCGCTTCATCATTCCAGCGCTTCAGAACTTTCTTTGCCTCTTCAGGGATATAGGATTTTTCGTACGCTTCTCCCTGGAAATCAATAACATTTTGAAGTGAATCGAAGGTCATGATGGTGATAAACTCAACTTCATCCTTCAGCTCTTTTCTAAGCAATTCAACGCTCCTGAATCCGGAGATACTTTTAGCCTCAATGCCAGGAAAAATAACTTTGTGCAATAGCTCCTGGTATTGATTGGCATTTTCATGGGTGGTCCACCCGTGCCAAATTCGTTTTATCTTCATAATATGAATTTTTAGAGTGCTGTTATTAAACTAAGATAGGTATTATCTTCACGTCATAACTGTAGTTTTATGAATAAGAAGATCCTCGATCTGGCCATCCCCAATATTATCAGCAATATCTCCATCCCGTTACTGGGTATTGTAGATATGGCGCTGATGGGACACCTGGAGTCGGATGTCTACATCGGGGCCATCGCACTGGGTTCACTTATCTTCAATTTTATCTATTGGGGGTTGGGTTTCCTGCGCATGGGAACCAGCGGATTTACCGCCCAGGCTTGGGGAAGGCGGGATTTACCGGAAACCATCCTGGTATTTTCAAGGGCCGCCTTTATCGCATTGATCATGAGCATCCTTTTGCTACTGCTACAGAAGCCCGTTGAAATGTTCAGCTTCCTGGTCCTGAAAGGTGAAACCCAGGTGGAAAAGCTGGCCATGGAATATTTCAGGATCCGGGTCTGGGCTGCTCCGGCAGCTTTGGGACAGTTTGCGCTGCTGGGATTTTTCCTGGGCATGCAAAATGCAAGATTACCCATGGTGGTTTTGGTCACCACCAACCTCATCAATATCGTCTGCAATTACATTTTTGTGATGAAATTGGGCATGGGATCCGCAGGTGTTGCATTGGGAACGGTGATTGCCCAGTATAGCGGTTTGCTTATCGCCCTCTACTTTTTCAGAAAACAGTTCAGCAAACTTTTCAAGTATTGGTCCTTTCAGGCCACCATCCGGTGGAGCAAGCTTAAGAATTTCCTGCTGGTAAACAAGGATATCTTTATCCGTACCATGTGTCTTGTGGTAGTCTTTTCCATCTTTACAGCCCGGTCGGCCAGCTCAGATCTGTTGTCGGAGGGCGAAGAGACCATCCTTGCTGTCAATTCGCTTCTGATGCAATTCTTTATGTTCTTCTCTTTTCTGATTGATGGATTTGCCCATGCTTCTGAAGCCCTGACAGGCAGGTTCATCGGAGCCAATGACAGGAATTCATTGGTCCGGTCCATCAGGCTGATGTTCGTGTGGGGAACCGGGATCAGTGTTTTCTTTACCATTCTGTACCTGGTGGGAGGAGGTGCTATTTTCAGACTTCTGACCAACAATTCAGAGGTAATCGCCAATGCAAAGCCTTACTTTTTCTGGATTATTCTCATCCCCATGGTTTCCTACAGTGCGTTCCTTTGGGATGGGATCTACATTGGAGCAACCGCCGGGCGTGAAATGCGCAACGCCATGTTAATTTCTACCGGGGTGGTTTTCTTTCCTGTCTATCTTTTGGCCAGTCTGTTCATGGGAAACCATGGCCTCTGGTTTGCATTTATCCTCTTCATGCTGGCCCGGGGGATTACCATGCAGGTATTATCAAAGAGGGCAGTCTACGCAAAGATCGCGAAGCATTGATGGATCTCAGGCATTCTTCTCCCGCTTCCTCTCATGCTCCTTGAGCAGGATCTTTCTTAGACGAATCGATTTTGGGGTGACCTCCACATACTCATCCTCACCTACATATTCCAGTGATTCTTCAAGTGAAAACTTTGTGGCAGGTGCGATGGATACCTTCTCATCAGATCCGGAGGCCCGCATATTGGTCAGCTTCTTAGTCTTAATCACATTGATAACCAAATCGTCCTGTTTGGTATGCTCCCCAATTACCTGACCCGCATAAATCGCCTCCATAGGTTCAATGAAAAACTTACCCCTGTCCTGAAGTTTGTCGATGGAATAGGCAATGGATGTTCCTGTTTCCATGGCTATTAACGCGCCGTTCCGTTTGCGTACCAATTCACCTTTCCATGGTTCATAGCCCGAAAACCGGTGCGAAATCACTGCATTCCCCTCAGTTGCAGTTAAAATAGGCTGACGCAGACCAATTAATCCCCTGGCAGAGATTTTGAATTCCAGGTTCACCCGGTCATCTTTCTTCTCTATGTTGAGGATATCTCCCTTGCGTCCGGTTACAATCTCAATAACTTTTCCTGAAAATTCTTCCGCTACGTTTATATACAAAAGCTCAACCGGTTCGTGCTTGAAACCATCGATCTCCTTGATCACCACCCTGGGTTGGCCCAACTGCAATTCATAACCCTCCCTTCGCATGGTTTCGATCAGGATGGAGAGATGAAGTATCCCCCTCCCGTATACTTTCAGACGATCGGGCGAATCAGTATCTTCCACTTTCAGCGCCAGGTTCTTTTCAGTCTCTTTATACAACCTGTCCCTCACATGTCTTGAGGTCACATACTTTCCTTCTTTGCCAAAGAAGGGCGAGTTGTTAATGGTAAAGAGCATGCTCATTGAGGGTTCATCGATGGAGATCGGTTTCATGGCTTCGGGCTCCTCAAAATCGGCGATGGTATCTCCGATATCGAAATCCTCCAGTCCCAATACAGCCACAATTTCACCTGATCTGACACTCTCTTTTGTCTTCTCTTTTCCCAGTCCTTCAAAAGTATAGAGCTCCTTTACAGTGGATTTATGAACCAGTTTGTTTCTCTGTACAATGGAAACCTGGTCACCCATTTTAATGGTTCCCCGATGCACCTTACCCACAGCAATCCGACCGGTATAAGAGGAGTAATCCAGCGAACTGATCTGCAATTGAAGGGTCCCGGGATTCTCCTCTGGTGGATCGAAATAGTCGACGATCGTATCCAGAAGATAGGTCATGTCCTCGGTGGGAGTCTTCCATTCGGGCCCCATCCAGCCCTCTTTTGAGGATCCGAAAACTGTGGGATACTCCAGTTGCTCTTCCGTGGCATCCAGTGAAAACATCAATTCGAATACCAGTTCGTTGGTTTCGTCCGGATTGCAATTGGGTTTGTCCACTTTATTGACCACAACAATCACCTTCTTACCCAACTCCAACGCCTTCTGAAGTACAAACCGGGTCTGTGGCATGGGTCCTTCAAAGGCATCCACCAGCAACAACACTCCATCGGCCATATTCAGCACACGTTCCACCTCTCCCCCAAAGTCGGAGTGACCCGGGGTATCAATAATGTTGATTTTAGTGCCCTTGTACCTGACCGATACATTCTTTGACAAGATGGTGATCCCCCGTTCCCGTTCCAGGTCATTGGAGTCGAGGATCAGATCCCCCATCTCCTGATTATCCCTGAAAAGTTTTACCTGGTGCAGAATCCGGTCAACCATGGTCGTCTTTCCATGGTCCACATGGGCTATAATCGCTATATTCCTTAAATCCATACTTTTGCTGACTTAAAATAAGTCCGCAAAAGTACTATATTTCAACCGATATCCAAGTGTTCTGTCCTGGTTGCATGCTATGAATCTATGATTCCCAGGTTATAGATTTCCTGAATGTCTTTCAACTTCTTATGAAAGTCAAAATTCAGGTCAATCAGTTCTCCGGTTCTCACGTCAAATATCCAAGCATGAACCTCGGGAAAACCTGACTTTAAATATGCTTTTTGAACTACTGCTGTTTTCATCACATTGATGCACTGCTCTTCGGTATTCAATTCAACCAGCCTGTTGTAACGTACTGCCTCATCACTGATAGCATTCAACTCCTCTTTATGAAGCCGATACACATCCCTGATATTTCTCAGCCAGGGATTAAGGATTCCAAGATCCTGCTGTTGCATGGCAGCTTTTACACCGTTACAATAGTAGTGACCACAAACCACGATATGTTTCACCTGCAGGTGGGCCACAGCATAATTGATCACACTCATAGCATTCAGATCACTGTTGCTAATCACGTTGGCAATGTTTCGATGTACAAATACTTCACCCGGTTTCAGTCCCATTAAATCTTCAGCGGTAACGCGACTGTCACTGCAGCCGATATAGAGGAAGTCGGGTTGCTGTCCCTTGGCCAGATTCTCAAAAAAATCTTTGTCAGAGGCTCTCTTTTCAGCAACCCATCTCCTGTTGTTCTCAAAAATCTGTTCGTATGGTGTCATTGCTCTTTGATTATCACGTCAGAAATGAAATGCTAATTTACATCAATCCTGCTTGTCCGGTCATCTTTGAAGAAAAAAATGTACTTTTCAATAAATTACTCATGCCATGAAAAAGTGTTTTCCATATCCAGGCTTTCTCTGTTGGCTGGTTCTATCCCTGGCCGTTGTATCGTGTGGAAATCCCAGACAAATTGGCAATAAAGGTGGTAATCCGCCCAATGTGATCATTATACTTTCTGACGATCAGGGGTGGGGCGACCTCAGCATCAATGGCAATACAAACCTCGCTACACCCAACATTGATCAGCTGTCAGCCAATGGAGCAAGTTTTGAACGTTTTTATGTTTGTCCGGTGTGTTCACCCACCCGGGCCGAGGTGCTGACCGGAAGGTACCATCCCAGGGGAGGTGTCTATTCCACCTCAGCAGGAGGAGAGAGACTGGACCTGGATGAAACCACCATTGCGGATCTGTTCAAACGTGCAGGATATGCGACAGCAGCCTTTGGGAAGTGGCACAATGGAATGCAATATCCCTACCATCCAAATGGAAGAGGATTTGATGAATATTATGGATTCTGTTCAGGCCACTGGGGTAACTATTTCAGCCCGGTGTTGGAACACAATGGAGAACTTGTCAGGGGTGAAGGCTTCGTGATCGACGACTTCACGGAAAAGGCGATGGCTTTTATTGAAAAGAACCAGGATCGGCCCTTCCTTGTGTATCTACCTTATAACACGCCTCACAGCCCCATGCAGGTTCCTCAACAATGGTGGGACAAATTTGAAAACAATGCGCTTGAAAAGCTACATCGCGATCCGGAGAAGGAAAAAACCCAGCACACCAGAGCTGCCCTGGCCATGTGTGAGAATATAGATTGGAATGTGGGAAGGGTGGTTGATAAAATCACGGAATTGGGACTTGAGGAGAATACCATCATCATCTATTTTTCTGACAATGGGCCTAATGGATGGCGATGGAACAGTGACATGAAGGGCCGCAAAGGCTCCACCGATGAAGGGGGTGTAAGATCTCCCCTGTTTATTCAGTGGAAGGGGGTAATCGAAGCCGGAAAAAACATTGCGCAAATTGCAGGAGCCATTGACCTGTTGCCATCACTCATCGATTTGACAGGGATTGAAGGGACTACCAGTAAACCACTTGACGGTGTCAGCTTTAAGCCGCTGCTCATGGAAAGCGATCATGAATGGGAAGAACGTTTGATCTTTAACCATTGGAGAAATGCCACCAGCGTACGGAGTCAGCAATACCGACTGGGTCGGAATAACCAACTGTTTGACATGGTCAATGACCCGGGTCAGAGAAGAGACATATCACAACAATTTCCCGAAATTTTACAACAATTAGTCAGTGCAAAAGAGGCATGGGAAAAGGAGGTTCTGGTTGAACTCCCGGCAAAAGATAATCGTCCATTCCCCATTGGTCATCCCGATCATGCATTTACACAGCTTCCGGCAAGGGACGGCATTCCGTCGGGAAATATTCAACGTTCGAACCGATACCCCAATTGCTCCTTCTTTACCAACTGGATCAGCAGAGAGGACTACGTATCCTGGGATGTGGAGGTACTGGCTGACGGTGAATTTGAGGTTGTATTGTATTATACCTGCCCTGAAGAAGATGTGGGTTCTCTCATTGAACTTGAATTTGGGGCAACCACACTTTGCGGAAAAATTACTGAAGCCCATGATCCTCCTTTAACAGGAATGGAAAATGACCGGGATCCAAGGATCGAGTCGTATGTGAAAGATTTCAAACCGCTACATCTTGGAACCATCCATCTCGATAAATGCAAAGGAAAACTCAGTGTAAAAGCCTTGGATATTCCCGGATCAGAGGCCATGGAGCTGAGGCTTTTGATGCTTGCAAGAACCGATCAATGAAAGATTCATTCTGTTTCGTAAAACAATTGTTGTATATTGCAACTGTTTTAATGCAAAACTATCATGGATTTTAGTAACCTTTCCCTTGTAACCCAACCAAAGGTTGATTCCAACTGGTTGCGAAAAGATACCCTGGGTGCATTGCGCGTCAGATTGTCTTTGGGCAGAAACAGTTACCGGGTAAAACCCGGTCTCTATAAACTGGGCAATCCCGGGAAGGATGCTGAAGTCATTGTCACCTCAAACTATAAACTGAGTTTTGATATTGTACGAAAAAATCTGAAGGGCCTCAATGCCTGGATTCTGGTATTAGAGACCTATGGCATCAACGTGTGGTGCGCTGCCGGAAAAGGAACCTTTGGCACTGATGAGGTAATCAGACAAATTAAAGATTCTCAGCTGCAATTGTATGTAGCTCATAAGCGTGTTATTGTTCCTCAATTGGGAGCTCCGGGTGTTTCGGGATATAAGGTGAAAGACGCAACCGGTTTTTCCGTAAAGTTTGGTCCGGTCAGGGCAGAGGATCTGAAAGAGTATCTGTCAGCCGGTTTGAAAAAGAGTGAAAAGATGCGTTCTGTTCAATTCAATTTTGTGGACAGACTGATTTTAGCACCGGTAGAAATTGTAAACTCCCTGCGTTATTTACTCTATGCATTCGTTGTGGTTTTTCTGATATCAGGAATAGATTCCAATGGATATTCACTTTCTGAAATGTGGCATGAAGGCATACACGCCAGCTTCTATTTGCTACTGGCTTATCTCTCCGGAGCTTTTATTGGCCCGGTACTGTTGCCATGGCTTCCCTTCCGTCATTTCGGAGGCAAGGGGCTTGTTGCCGGATTCTTACTGTTTGGATTGGTTGCTTTCCTGAATGGAACTGAATACTCCATGTCGCATATCATAGGATGGTTCCTTATATCCGGTGCTGTATCTTCATTTCTAACCATGAATTTCACAGGGGCAAGCACCTATACATCGCTCAGTGGAGTAAGAAAAGAGATGCGGTTGTTTATTCCCATACAAATTGTCCTGATCCTGTCAGGCTTAACACTGGTCATCATATCACAATTGAAATAAGATGGATAATCAAAGGTATTTAAAAAGTGTGGCCACCCTGGAATACGATTCATCCAGGTGTATCGGTTGCAGAATGTGCGTGGAGGTATGCCCGCACAATGTTTTCAAAATGACGGACAGGAAAGCTGAGATTATTCACCCGGACAA
>JBDLIX010000048.1:0-34502 GCA_039714655.1 Bacteroidota bacterium | reverse complement strand
AAGAAGGCCGCAGAGATTATTGAGGCCGATAAAGCGTTTGGTTTCGAACTATTCAGGGAGGTGTATCTCCAGAGTGAAGAAGATAATATCATGATCTCTCCCCTGAGCGTCTCCTATGCGTTGGGGATGACCTACAACGGAGCAGCCGGGACTACCCTGGATGCATTTATTGATGTATTGCATTTCGGTGACCTCACTAAGGACGAAGTCAATGAGAGTTATAAGGACCTGATGGATCAGATGCTAAACCTGGATGACAAGGTTGAATTCTCAATAGCCAACAGCATCTGGTACCGACTTGGATTCCAGGTGTTGGCAGAATTCATACAGACCAATGAAGACTATTTTGATGCTGAAGTTAAGGAGATAGATTTTTCTGATCCCCAAACCCTGGAGGTGATTAATGGATGGATCGAGTCCAACACCAATGGCAAGATTAAAGATATGTTAGATTTCATCCCTGCTGATGCTGTGATGTACCTCATTAATGCGATCTATTTCAATGCACCCTGGAAATATGAGTTTGTCAAAGCAGACACCTACCAGGGAGATTTTAACCTGACAGACGGGACCAAACACCAGGCAGATTATATGCGTGTTTCAGGTAATTTTCAATACACTTCCAATGAGGAGTTTACTGCAGTTGATTTGCCGTATGGGGACAGCACCTTCAGCATGGTGGTGATGCTCCCATCCCCCGGGAAGGAGCTTTCAGAATTGGTGGCCAGTCTCGATGTGGGCCATTGGAATTCATGGTTCGAAAATTCCAGTTACACTGAAGTGCAGGTCGATTTACCTAAGTTCAAATATGAGTTTAAGAAACTCCTGAACAAGCCTCTCATAAACCTCGGACTGGGTGTGGCTTTTTCGGGTGAAGCGGATTTCACAAGGATCACTCCTCCCGGCGGCATCTATATTTCAAGGGTAATCCACCAAACCTTTATCGATGTGCAGGAAGAGGGCACCGAAGCTGCAGCTGCAACCATTGTGGAGCTTCGTGAAACCAGTAGTAGTCCTTTCAACTTCAAGGCAGACCGGCCCTTTCTTTATCTCATAAAAGAGAATTCCACAGGAGCCATCATCTTTATCGGAAAGGTGGGAAAACCAGAATACACATAGAACATATTTGCCGGGAAACTACAGCGCTAATGCTACTCCCCCCCTGCCTCCTTAAGCACCTTGATCATCTCCTTATAATCCCCCAATCCGGCCTCTTGGATTTTCTCTACTCTTTGTAGTGGTGTTTCACCCTCATTGGTCTTACAATTCACATCTGCACCTGCCATAATAAGCATTTTCACACATTCCGTCTGTCCACCCATGGCAGCAAGCATTAATGCACTCCATCCACTCCCCTCCTTTGCATTAATATCTGCACCCTTCTCAAGAAGATAACCGGCAACCACATGCTTCTTGTTATACACTGCATTCATCAGGGGAGTCTTTCCTTCATTATCCCCTGCGTTGATATTGGCTCCCTTCTCTAATAGAACTTCACATATTTCCTTATTGCCCATGGCAGCGGCTACATTCAAAGCATCTCCACCTTTTTCTGTACTAAGTGTCACATCTGCACCCATGGAGATAAGCAGCTTTACCATATCCAAATTACTCCCATAGATGGCATACATTAAAGGAGTGGTACGATCATTTTGTGCCATATTCACATCCATCCCGTCGTCAATGCCCTTCTCTACGGCTGCCATATCACCCTGCATAATAGATTTTACAAAATCCTCCATTGAATCCTGGGAAAGCACCTCCCGGGTAAACAGCCCCAGAAAAACAGATATTAAAATCAGACTTGTTAGTTTCAAAGCTTTCATTTCATGAAATATTTTGTAATGATTCTGAAAAGTCTAGTCTAATTTACACCATGCCAGCCAAAAAGTCAACCATTAACTGGTGGAGCTTGCTCTATCACCTTAATAATTAACCACCTCTCCTTCCCCAGACCCCTTCCAGCTTCCCCAGCCTGTTCCTTGTTACCTTTACTTCCACCACTGATTCGGCTTGCAGGCGGCAGGTGCCGGACTTGGTATCCACCTGGGTCAGATATCTCAAATTAATTAGTATTGAACGGCTTACCCTGAAAAATCCATCTTCAGACAGTTCCTTTCCCATGCTGCCCAGGTTTCTGGAGATTATCTCGCGGCGCTCATTTGCAAGCATAATCACTGTGTAGTTCCCATCTGCCATACAGTATACAATATCCCTGGGATTGATCACCAGAAATCCGGTACGTGTGTTTAGTTTCAATCTTTTACCAATGCCCAGGTCAGATAACAGGGCATCAATGTGGTCGTTCAGCAGCTTTTGCTCCCACTCCACCCTGAACCTTTCGATGGCCCTGGTCAGCTCTTCCGGATCCACCGGTTTCAGGAGATAATCAAAAGCAGATGCTCCTACAGCCCGTATGGCATACTCATCATAAGCTGTAACAAAAATATAGCCTGTATCCTTCCTCAATTCATGCAGCTTACTTACCAATTCAAATCCACTTTTTCCCGGCATCTGGATATCCAGGAGGATAAGGTCAGGCTCTTTTTTCTCCACCATAAGCAAAGCATTATCGACATTTTCAGCTTCGCCAGCAATAGTTACACCTTCGATCCTGTCCAGGAGTATGGACAACAGATCCCTGGCTTCTGGTTCGTCATCAACAATCAGTATGGAAATCTTCTTTTCGTTCATCGTATGGTAATTTCAACAAGTGTTCCCGCTGCTTTCAGATCATATTCAAATTGATCTTTAATCTCAAACCGTACCTTCTTCCCGGTAGCCTCACTGAATTGTTTGAAGTAAAGCTTCATCATTTCAATCCCAGCCCCGGCTGATCCTTTGTTGTATTTAGAAGCTGCCGCTCTGCCAATTCCATTGTCTCTGATCCCTATTCTCATACCTCTCTCCTTGCTGACCACCTTAATATTCAGCTGACGCTCTTCCTGTTTATGCTTCAATCCATGTTTAATGGCATTTTCCACAAAAGTGAGTACGCTCATTTTTGGCACCTGCATTTGCTTCAGCCGATCCTCCTCCACTTCAATATGGTAATTGAATTTCTCCCTGAAACGCAGTTTCTCAATCTCCAGGTATTTGCCTACAAACTCCAGTTCGTCCGAAACGATCCAGGTAATATCTGCTGTATCACCAGAGACCATGCGCAGCAAATCTGTCAATCCCTTTAAGTATTGATAGGCCAGATCCTTTTCTTCTTTATAGATCAGGGATCCAACAGCATTCAGCGCATTATAGGTAAAATGAGGGTCCAGCTGGTTCCTGATGGACTGAAGCTGAAGCCTGCTGATGAGCCTATCCTTCTCATAACGTTTTGTTACCAATCTTTTCTGCAAGAAGGTTAAAAAATTGAATAGGCCGAAAAGAATGATGAAGATTCCTGGATATACCACTCCCCTGTACCGGAACCATTGGTTTTTCACATAGTTTGCTGAAATCCTGAAGTTGTCAAACTGTACAAACAGGATCGGATAAGCATCTCCATCTTCGATTTTTGAAATGAGGGTCCGGGGATTCCGGGAGTCGATCTGAACATCCATCTCTGCCGATTCCCTGAAATCGGATCTGAATATATGTAACTGTTCCAGGGTAATAAAAACGAACTCCTTCTCTCCATCAGCATCAACATCAAGCATAAACTCAGCACCGTAGCCAAAGTGAGTATCATTAGAAAGTGAATCGGTGCATTGCAAGTCAAAATCATAGGTTAAGATCCCTGCCTTATGAAGAAACTTGATATCGCTGATATTAAAGCCCCCGGGAACCCTGTACATATAATTGCCCGAGTGTTGATAGCCCCGTATAATTTTGCTCTTCACCACCTCCAATGAATCATTATAGATGGCCATCATGGCATGATAATCGTCCAATTCCCGATACCTGTGGTATGCCATCATATAGTGATTCCCTTCATGAATAAATGGTTCTAAGGATACCCATGATGGGGGTCTGTTCAATTCCAACGGTGGTTTGTAAAACTGAAGGTTTTCATCAAGCACCATTAACCATGAAATGGAATCCCGGAAAGGGAATGGTATTTTAAAATTCTCCGGAGCTACCGTATTCAACAGGACCTCCTCGGCTCCGTCCTGATCCAGATCGAATAGATCAATGGAAACTATAGCAGCACCGCTCAATGGTGATTTCCATACCGTATCGTTTCTGTAATCAATGGCATAGACTCTTCTGGGTTGTAACGAATGGCCTCCGTTGATGGCAAGGATATATTCAGGAGTACCATCACCATTAAGATCACTGAGATCTCCCGGAGAAAAGAGATAATCCTCATCATCATTATACTGGTTGATCTTGTCCAGGAAATACTCCCTTGTGGTTGTGGGATGCCCGTAAAGGTCATCAATAATAGTCAGAAAGAGCGAATCACTCTTCTCGGTACATACAAATATATCTGCAATTCCATTGGAATCAATATCATGCAGATCCAGGGTTGCACCAAGTTCTGTAAGCCTCCCGGGCAGGTTGAACTGGTTGATGGTGGCCATGTTCAGTTTTGCGACAGATATGGACAGGTTGCCAGATGTGTTGTAATAGATGGTAAACAACTCACTGGTTCCATCGCCATCCAGATCATAATAGTACCGGTAATCCTCCGGGGAGGTAGTTTCAGTATCAATCACCTCCATCACATACTCCCTGGTTAGCATTGGAATGAACCTGATCAATCCGATGGTGATCACCAGAGCCAGCGCTGCAGGAATGATATATTCCAGTCTGCTTTTTTTCATACCCAATTAATCCGGACTAATAAATGTAGTAAATTACCTTCACTGTCCAATAAGTACAACGAAAAGAGAAATTATTCATTGAATCTTAAACAGAATGAGCAATCAATTGTTATATATTATCGTAACTTATTAAACAGACCAACAATTCTAATCCTGAAACTCCAATTTGATTATGAAGAAAACCCTTTTGTCACTCATTTTCATGATGACTGCTGCCGGAATATATGCACAAGTCGATTCTTTACTTTTTAGCAATGGTAACTACATTGTGGGGGAGCTCAAGGGTATGGATCGGGGAGTTCTTACCATAGAAACAGATTACAGCGACGATGACTTCACAATTGAATGGGATGGCATCAAAGAGCTCTACACTACCTCCCATTTCTTAGTCACTCTGTCTGATGGCACAAGACTAAATGGAAGATTGGAATCATCTGAACAAGGGAGAATTAACATTATTACTGAGGATGAAGGAACCATTGACACTGAATCCTCTGAAATTGTATTTCTAAAATCAGTTGATAAGGGCTTTCTGGACCGGGTATATGCAAACATTGACATAGGTTTGGATCTGGCAAAAGCCAATAGCTTCAGACAGTTTTCCACAAGGAGTAGCATGGGTTACTTAGCCGAAAGATGGTCTGATGATATATATTTTAACACATTGTATTCAGAGCAGGATGAAACGGACCCTATCCATAGAACTGAAGGAGGTACCAGCTTCAAATTCTATCTTCCCAGTGACTGGTTTATTCCTGCTTCGGTCATCTTTTTGTCAAACACCGAGCAAAAACTTGATTTAAGGACCACTGCAAACATCGGTATTGGTAAATATATAATACATACCAACAAAACATACTGGGGCTTTTCAGTAGGAGCTAACTATAACAATGAAAATTATTCAACGGACGCTGATGATCGAAATAGTATGGAAGGATCGTTTGGCACTGAGCTGAATATGTATGATATAGGCGACCTGAACCTTTTAACCAGGATTATAGCTTATCCCAGTTTTACCGAATCGGGAAGATGGCGTAGCGATTTCAATTTCGATATGAAATATGATTTACCAATGGACTTCTACGTAAAACTTGGTTTCACCCTGAACTATGACAACAGGCCGGTGGAAGGTGCTTCTGAAATCGATTATGTATTCCACACAGGTTTTGGTTGGGAATGGTAGCAATAGCAAGTATGCAAAAGTGGAAGATTGGCTTATTAGCCGTCGCAGTAATTGTTTTTCTGGTATTATCTCTTGCACCGGGAGTTGTTAAACGGGTGGCTGTAAAAAAAAGCAAAGAACTAATTGGCAGGCAGATTAGCCTTGAGAAGCTGAAGATTAATTATTTTTCTTCCACCATCCGGTTGATTGATTTCAAGCTGTTTGAAGCAGATGAAAAGGAACTGTTCGTCTCTTTCGACACCCTTCTGGTGAATCTGGCTCCCCTGAGACTGATCAAAAAAGAGAAGGTAATAGAGCAACTTTATTTGAAAGGGCTAACAACCCACATCATACAACATGACTCCATCTATAATTTTACAGATCTACTGGAGTTTCATCAATCGGGGCCTGACACTGCTGTAAATGAACCTGCTCCCGACACTGCAGTGAGTGATCCTGTTCATTATATTCTCTCCGACCTGGAAATGAATGAGGCCGTATTTACATATACCGATGCCAGTATTGATAAAACCATTACCATGCGAGATATGAGTTTTTATATCCCGCACATTGCATGGAACCAGGAAGATAAAAGTGAAGCAGGGTTTAAATTCAATTTTCATAGGGAGGGTTATTTCCAGTCTTCTCTGAATGTGGATCCTGTGGAAGGAATATTTGATGCCAACATTATAATTTCCAGACTTTACCTTGATGCATTTTCTGATTTTTTAAAGAAGTCTGTGCAGCTGGATTCCATTGGCGGAGTAATTAATTCAAATATTAATATTGAGGGTGATTTGGATGAAGTTGAGAAATCTATTGTGTCAGGAAGTGTTGAACTTCTTGACTTTAAGTTAACTGATCTTAACCGTGATAAGCTTGTTGGGTTAAATAAGATGAATTTGTCTTTGGATGAAATTGATGTAGATAACCAAAGATTCATGTTGGATTCTCTTACGCTTACGCAACCATATATTCACTTTGAACTGTATGATTCAACCAATAATTTCTTTGATTTTTTAGGGTATCATCCCCCCCCGGAGGATAGTATTGTTGAAGAATCAGATTCCGAAAAAGATTCATTAATAACCGTTGATACTTCGCCGGTATCCTATGCATTGAATTCTTTTGTTATAGAGAATGGAATGATTGATTACACCGATCATCGAACAACAGAACCTTTTAATTATCACCTGAGTGAGGTAAGGATGTCGGTCGATAGCATGACCAGTCAGGCTGAGTGGATTGATACATACTCCCAGATGTTACTCAACAACAGGGGGAGGCTAAATGCCCAATTGGGACTAAATCCGCAGGACCCAATGAATATGAAACTGGATATTGCTATCTCCGAATTCCTTCTGAGTGATTTGAACATCTATTCAAAGCACTATGTGGGTTCTTCAATTCTCACAGGAGAGATGTATTACACCTCAAAGACAAAAATTCTGGATGGTCAGCTAACAAGCGAGAACAACCTGATAATGAAAAGTGTTGAAGTTGGGGAAAAAGAGGGAGGTCTGCATGACCTGCCCCTTAAACTTGCTATTTTTCTTTTAAAGGACCGTCAGGGAGATGTTGACCTGGATGTTCCCGTTAGGGGCGATTTAAAAGATCCGAAAGTAAGCGTTGGGAAAATTGTCTGGAACACTTTCAGGAATTTAATTATAAGAACCGCTTCGGCGCCGTATGATCTGCTTGCAGATATGTTAGATGTGGATCCAAAAGAGATTAAAGCAATTGAATTTGCCTATGCCGATACCTCATTAACTGACAAAAGAAGAAATCAATTGGATCTTCTTTTGAGTCTGGAAGAGAAGAAAGAGGGATTGGGTATTGAGCTGGTCTATTTTAATGATATGGGAAAAGAAAAAGAGCAGATTTATGAGGATAATCCAGCTGATAAAGAGGTTATCGATTCACTGGCTACAATATTAAAACAAACAAGAGTATCTCTTGTGAATGACTATTTGAACTTCATGAATGATTCCACCCGGATAATCACATCCTATTCCAATCCGGAGGCCCCGGGTAATATGGGTAGTATTCCAAGGTTTGAAGTTAAATATTCAATGATTGAGGATCCAACCAATAATTCAGAAATTGAAAAATAATTAGACCTATCCAACAACCTCATTCGGATTCTCTGCTTTAAAAGCCAGAATAAGAAGCAACAGGGAAATGAGGAGACAGAGCCATGCTACCAGGTCGTAGCTTCCCGACATATCAATGGATACACTAAAAAGATAGGGACCCAGCGCAGACCCAATGACAGCCCAACTTAAAGAGAATCCGGAAATGGCCCCCAGGTTTTTTAATCCAAAGAACCTGGGCCATGTTACACCGATCAACACGGTATAGAGACCCCAGACAATTCCATTTCCGGTGATGATAAGCCAGTACGCAGCAGGATGATCCCCGAGCATGGTTAGCCCAATTGTTGTAATGAGCATCCCCACCATAAACAGCACCAACAAATATTTTAACCGGATGAAATCACTGGCATATCCACCAGCAAACTGAACCACTACAGCGATGACGGAGGTGGGGATAAAAATTCCCAGCGCTTTTTCATGGGTCAGACCGCTCGACTCGAAAACAGAAATCACATGAAATGTGAGTCCGCTGATATAGAGTGCAGCAATCGCCAGTGCCAGTGTGAAGATCCAGAATGCATAGGTCCTTCTTGCTTCAGAAAGGATGAAATCACGTTCAGGAAGACTTGGAGGTCTTTTACTCTTTTTTGGGGTTCGCATTTTCCCATCAGCCACACAACCACAATCCCTAGGATTATCCCGGTAGATCACAATCACAAAAGCAGCAAAAATTACCCCGACAATCAATGCAAGAAACACCCATGCACCTCTCCATTCCAGCCTTTCAATGATCAGATTAAGCCCTTTGGGAGCAAGGGAAAACCCAAATGCGGAGAAGATTCCCAGTACTGCATTGGCCAATCCCCTTCGTTTATTGAACCATTTCATCACCATGTTCCGCGAAACCATGGTCATCAAACCCTGTCCGAAAAAACGGATCCCCCAAAAACCAATGGCCAGTAAAATAAAAGTGGTCAACACGGGAGATATCCTGTTCCATTGAAGCAAAGAATTAACCATGCGATCCACACGGGTCAGATAAAGAAGCATGACTCCCAGCATCACACCGGAAATAAAGGCCATGACCCGGGCTCCATACCTGTCATAGAGTTTGCCGGCCCTTGTAATCAGCAATCCCGAACCCAGGGTTCCCACCAGGTAGGCCAGGCTCAGGGTGTTCCGGTTGATCTTAAGGTCCGAAAGCAGGTTATCAGTAAACACAGAAATCCCCATGGTCTGACCCGGAATACTCATCAGTATCCCTATGGTCCCGGCTGCAAGAATGACCCAACCGTAGAAGAAAGGCAGCTTTGCTGGTGGAAAAGGTTTATTGCAATATTTCTTCATTATTTTAAAGATAGAAGCATTTTCTGAATCACTCTTCTTTTCCATGTGAATACATCCCATTATTTGGAAAAATATACCTAATGGGCCAGGGATAGTTGTTATCATTAAGATTAAGACCTACATTTGTCGCTTACTATTTCAACCTCTATTATGAAGCCATTTAAAATCGGAGACCTCAGTATAAAAGTCCCTATTATCCAGGGAGGAATGGGTATTGGAATATCACTGTCAAGTCTTGCTTCGGCTGTAGCCAACATGGGGGGAGTGGGCATTATCTCCTCTGTGGGTATTGGTATGACCGGTAAACAGCATAATCTGGGCTGGAAAAAGGGAAACATCGAAGGTTTACAAAGGGAGATCCGCAAAGCACGTGAACTGACCACCGGTGTGCTGGGGGTGAATATCATGGCGGTACTTACCGACTTTTCCGATCATGTAAAGACCTCCATAGACGAGGGCATTGATATTATTTTCTCGGGAGCCGGGCTTCCCCTGGACCTTCCTTCCTATCTGGTGAAAGGTAAAGAAACCAAACTGGTCCCAATTGTCTCATCGGGTCGCGCAGCAAACATCATCACCCAGAAATGGAAGCAAAATTACGACTACCTGCCCGACGCCTTTGTGGTGGAGGGTCCCAAAGCCGGCGGTCATCTTGGATTTAAGTCAAATGCAATTCTGGATGTGGGCAACAAGCTGGAAAACCTGGTGGATGAGGTAGTGAAAGTGGCCCAGGAGATCAAGGAAAAATTTAACAAAGAGGTCCCGGTCATTGCCGCAGGGGGAATTTTCACCGGAAAGGATATTCACTCGATCATGAGCCGGGGAGCAAAAGGGGTGCAACTGGGAACCCGGTTTGTGGCCACCAAGGAGTGCGATGCTTCCAACGAATTCAAACAGGCAGTTGTTGATGCCAGCGAGGAAGATATCCAGATTATTAAGAGTCCGGTAGGCATGCCCGGAAGATCCATCTTTAACCATTTCCTTCAGGAAGCAACCGATGGACAGAGACGACCATCAGTATGTAAGCACCACTGCATCAAGTCCTGCAATCCCAAAACTACGCTGTACTGCATCGCTGATGCTTTGTTTTCCGCTTTTAAGGGGAACCTGAATGATGGGTTTGCTTTTGTGGGCTCCAATGCCGGAAGGGTGAAAGGAATCACAACTGTCAAGGAAGTCTTCAACGAACTTCAGGACGAATACAGGCAGGCTAAGTAAGATTAGCCTAACGCCTCCAGCCACGACCTGGCCATCAGTTGTGCACCGGCCATGGATGGATGTACTCCATCCTGGGCCCAATAAGCAGCAGGGGCTATTTCAATCGCGCTATTGAACACCTCCTGAAAAGGCACCCAGGTGGCACCAAACTCATCGGCAATCCTTGCTGCCATTTGCTGATATACACTGAATGGTTCCAGCCAGGACTCATCCACAGCACTGGTCCCGGTAAGTACGAAAGGCTGACAGATCACAAGCCTGATATCGGGAAGTGCCTCTTTGGTTCTTTGAAGCAACTTCCGGAAATCACTTTCATAAACCTCATCTGTACCGTCATAATGCCCGCTCCGGGTGTGCCAGTAGTCGTTCACACCAATCAGGATGCTGAGCACATCAGGTTTCAGGTCCAGACAATCCTTATCCCAGCGATCGGCCAGCTGATTTACTTTATTGCCGCTGATTCCACGGTTGTAAATGGTCAGGTTCTTGGCCGCCAACTCTCCCAGAAGCCAGGAAGCTGCAATATTTGCATACCCCATTCCAAATGACCTGCCACTGTTGGCCAACTCATTCTTTTTCTCCCTCCCTGCATCGGTGATGGAGTCACCCTGAAACAGGACCACATCACCCTCTGAAAAGAAATCGGTGATCTTCTGTAAGGAATTCTCAGCTGAATCAGTCGAACATGAGCTGGCCAGTACCGGCATACCAGCAACAGCTGCAGCACCTATTCCAGCATTTTTGAAAAAATTTCTTCGTGAGAGGCGTGAGAGATTTTTCTCAGGCTTAATGTTTGGAGTTTTCATTGAATAATAAGGGTTAGATTGTATCAAACTGATTCATGGCGGCTAAAGTAAGATTCTTTTGAATTAATCACAAAAGCTTTACTTTTTGAATGATTATTTAATATTTTTACCAGGGAATAATAGTATAAATGGTATGGCAAGCAAAGGACTTGACTTTCTTAAAATCATCAGGATCATAGATGAAAACAGATTGAGTTTTTTCACAACCAGGGAACTGGCAGAAATCATTCATGTGGAGCCAAAGTCTATTCAGAATTACCTTGAATCCCTTGCAAACAATGAACTGATCATCAGATTAGAGAAAGGCAAATATTGTAGAACCTATATAAAAGATCGTTGGGTTATTGGCAGCAACTTAATAAGCGGAGGGTTCGTATCCCATAAGTCTGCCCTTACTTACCACAGCCTGATTAAAGAGAATACAGCCGAGGTCTTTATCTCGTCCGACCACCAAAAGAGCAACAAAACTCTTTATGGAACACTTTACCATTTCATCAAGATTCGCCCCCACAAGTACTTTGGTTTTTACGAAGAAGCAAATATGGACGGAAAGCTCAGGGTTACCGATCCAGAAAAAACCATGATTGATTGCTTTGACCTGCCTCAGTATTCGGTGAATTATTCCGCATTGATCAATCTGCTTATAGGCATGCAATTAGATGAAGAAAAGCTAATCAATTATGGCATTAAAATGCAAAATCTAAGTGTACTAAAAAGGATGGCTTACCTGAGTGATAAATTTGATTTGCTTGGTTTACAAAGATTTAGAAATACCGTATCCCGTTTAGTAAATAATAAGTACACCCTCCTTGATCCTACCGGCCCTGATGCCGGTCCCTTCTCTTCAAAATGGAAGATCAGGAACAATATGATTGAGTCATTTTCAAAGTAAATACAAATCTCAAATATGTGTCCGACTACACCCTCTTCTGAGTTAAAGATCTTAAAGAAAGAAGTTGAGCGCCTTAAAAGTCTCTTCGAAGACTCTAGTATGAATTATCAGAGTCTCGACGCAGACGGAAATATTGTAGAGGTAAATACTGCATGGCTCAATACATTAGGTTATGATGAAGAAGATGTAATGGACAAGTGGTTTGGAGAGATATTGTCCGACGAATCAAAAGAGAAGTTCGCTAAGGAGTATCAAACGCTCAAAACATCAGATGCCAGAAAAAACCTGGAACTCACACTCATATGCAAAGATGGGTCAAAAATATATGCCAATTTTACCTGTCTCGGCAACCATAGCAACAGCAAATCCTTCACCGGATCCCATTGTGTTTTTCAGAACATTACAAAACTCCGGCTCACCGAAGAGGCCTTGCGAGCGAGTGAAAAGAAATACTCTCAACTTATTGAACTATCAAATGTTGGGTTTTTCGAACTTGATCCGGTCCAGAAAAAGTTCACCTACCTGAATGATATAATCAAACGGGTGCTTGGGGTGAATGAGGAGAGCCTGGAAGACTTCAGGATAGAAGAGCGGCTGACTGAAATAAGTCAGATTCATTTCCGCGATAGATTGAAGAGACTCAATATGGGCCTTGAGGTTCCGAATATTGTCGAATATGAGGTGATAACCAGGAAGGGTGAAACTATCTGGATTCAGGTCCATAACAGCCATGTGCGCAACGAAGATGGGAAAATCAGGATTATTGGTGTAGTTCAGGAAATCTCCGAAAGAAAGAAACTTGAATTACAGCTTCAGAACTATTATGATACCCTCGAGCAGATCACCAATAATAACCCTGCGGTAATATTTCAGCTTCGTCAGGAGAACAGTAAAGTTGCCTTCACCCATGTTTCAAGTAACATCAAAGAACTAACCGGTTATTCAGAAGAGGAGATAGAAAGGCACCCTTCAATCATTCAAGAAAGTATGAATCCTGAAGATCTCCATACCATAATAGATTTAATGACTGAGTCCGCGAAGAGTGGTAATCCCGCCCACCTCACTTATCGTCTAAAAAGAGCAGATGGAAACACGAGATGGGTTAAAACAGTATTGTCGCCTAAAACTAATAAAGACAATCACATTCTTTGGACAGGGGTTAGTAGTGATATAACTGATGAGATCGAACTGAAACAGAAGTTATCGCAGAGTGAAGAGAGGTACAAAGCACTGGTATTTTCTGCTGCCCCTGGGATTTCCACAATGACAAGAACAGGGATAGTAACCAGTGTGAATCCCCGCCTCTGTGAAATCAGTGGATACAGTGAAGAGGAGCTGGTAGGCAAGCATTTCTTAAAAATACCGGCGTTTTTTACGAAGGATACCTCCAAATACCTGACACTCTATAAAAATGCAATGAAAGGGTTGATCCCGGCGGAACCTGTACAGTTTGAGTGGAAACATAAAAATGGGGAGAGAAGATGGGGAGAAGGATTTCTAAGTGCAATTATCCAGGATAAAAAGAGGGTAGGCTATCAAGGCGTTTTGACTGATACTACAAATAGAACATTGCAGGAAAGGGCTGAGGCGAAGAGAAAAGAAGAGTTAAATCTTCTGTTTGAATCAGCTGTCACACTACAGACAGTTGAAACCGAGAAGGATCTTTATGAATTCCTCGCTAACCAGGTTAGCAAACTTATTCCGGATTCGGTTATAGGAGTTACCTCTGAATCTGATGATGGGGGTACATTAAGGGTCGAAGCATTTAGTTCGTCGAATAAGACCATATACAATAAAATCTTATGGTTGCTTCAAAATAATATCATTGGAAGGAAATTCCCACTAAATGCCTCTGAACCCTACTTTGAAGTAACCGGACGATTGAGCATCAAACATAAAACTATTTATGACCTGACTTTCGGACAGATACCGAAAATCATTTGCGATCAAATGGAGAAAGTGATTGACCTGGGACCCATTTATGAAATTTCAATAGGTACCAGCGACCGGATTCTTGGTGGTGCTGCCATCCTTCTTAAGAAAAACCATGAAATCAAAGACCCCGGTATCATTGAAACACTTTTTAGAGAAGCATCCAGCGCCCTGATCAGACTGCGTACTTTGAAAATGCTTGATCAAAGCGAAAAGCTGTACAGGTCACTTGCAGAAAGTTCGGGAGATTGGATCATCAGGTTTAATAAGCAATTCAAACACATCTATGTGAACCAGGCAGTGTTACAGACCTTCAATAAAAGCTATAAAGATTTCAAAGGTAAGAGATGTCAATCCCTGGGCTATTCAAATGAATACAGTAAGCTGATCGAAAGCAGACTGGCGCTTACCATGAATGAGAATACCAAATCACAATGTGACATTGAGCTTACTATCGATGGGAAATCTGACTTTTACGAGTGGTGTTTTTACCCGGAGTTATCGGTGAAAGGCGTTGTGGAAACAGTATTGGTAAATGCCAGAAACATTACCAAAAGGAAGGAAATGGAAGGGGAATTGCTTGAAACCGTATCAAAAAGGAATAAACTTTATTCCATCATCACTCATGATTTACGGGCGCCCTTCAACAGCATGTTAGGTTTCTTAAAGATACTGGAAGAGCGTTATCCGGACCTGAAGGATGAGAAAAGACTGGACCATATAAGGATTGTTAAGAAAGCTGCTCAGAACTGTCTTTCACTTTTCAATTCAATACTTCAATGGTCAACTGATTATAAGGATCAGGAGTCCCATAAACCAGTATACTTTGATCTGAAAGGAGCGGTGGGGAAAGCCATTGATCTTAGTAATGCCACGATAGTTGACAAGAAACTGAAGATTCTCAACGATGTGGCACCAGATACCCTGGTTCACGCCGATTACAACATGATCTATACAGTTTTACGCAATCTCATTTCAAATGCCACACACTTCTCCAATAGTGAGGGTGTAATTATCATCACTGCACTGGATCAGAAAAAAAATGTAGTGTGCAAAGTACAGGATTTTGGGTCTGGGATAAGTAAAGAAGATATTGATCGGATATTGAATGACAAAGGAGGAGTTAATTCCCCAGGAAAATCGGAAGACTCCAGTTTTGGGTTCGGACTAAAGCTTACCAAAGAGTTTATCACCAGCAACAGTGGTAAACTGTGGATTGAGAGTGAACCTGGTGAGGGAACATCCGTATTCTTTACACTGGAGAAAAAATGAATCGTTATGAAATACCGCAAATTTGGAAAGACCGGAATGGAAGTGTCCGAGATTGGTTTTGGAGCCTGGGCCATCGGGGGCAACTGGGGTGACCAGAAGGAATCCGATTCACTGGAAGGGCTGGAGACAGCAATGGACAACGGGGTGAATTTTATCGACACCGCAGCCGGTTATGGAAACGGAAAATCAGAAAGGATCATCGGGGAATTCCTCAAGTCCCGTTCTGAAACTGTCTATCTCTGTACCAAAACACCCCCTGCTCCGGGAAGATGGCCACCCTCACCCCATTGTAAGATTGAGGAGCGATATCCGGAAAAGTATCTGAGGGCAAATGTTGAAGAGCGGCTCAACAACCTTCAGACATCCAGTCTGGATGTGTTGTTGCTCCATACCTGGACACGGGCCTGGAATGACAATCCGGTGGCCCTGAGGATCCTTCAGAAAATGAAATCGGAAGGATTGATAAAAAATATTGGCATCTCCACTCCGGAACATGACCAGAATTGTGTGATCCAACTCATGCGCGATGGAGTGATCGATGTGCTACAGGTTATTTACAACATCTTCGAACAGGAACCTGCTGCTCAGCTATTGCCCGTGGCAAAAGAGACCGGTACCGGTATCATTGTCAGGGTGGCATTTGACGAAGGGGTTCTTACCGGAAAATACCGGGGTGATGAGAAGTTTGACAAAGGTGATTTCCGGAGCAACTACTATGCAGGGGATCGCCTGGCCAGAGGTGTAAAACGCACCGAAAAGATCAAGGACGAATTCAAAAACAGTGGGTATTCCATGCCCGGACTGGCCCTGAAATTCGCCATGACACACGAAGCTGTCTCTACCGTAATCCCCGGTATCAGGAACCGGAACCAGGCCCTGCAGAATACGGCCGTTTCCGACCTGCCCAACCTCACTCCCGATTTACTCCTAAGGTTACGTGAACATGCCTGGAACAGGAGTTTCTGGTACGGGGGGAAATAATGTGAAGCAATTCAGGAACTCGCGTGCTGATTACCATTAAGTTTTGAGATAAATCGACACTCTATTTACATATTAACTCAAGGCATTCGTCACTGAATCTGTGAGCTTCATACAGTAGCACCATTTTGCGATTCATTTTTCCCTGTTTTTTAACTATCTAGCAAAAACAGCAGATCCATGGAAGCCGCAGTTCAGACATACAATACCCTTGAAGCGGAGATAGAATCTGTCAAACAATTCATGCAAAACGAGGCATTCAGGTACGATGGAAAACTAACCTGGGAGTGTTCACTGGATCCCGAAGTGAATACCTCCATCATCATTCCAAATTTACTGATCCATACCTTTGTGGAAAATGCCATCAAACACGGTATCTTTTATCATCCCAGTGGAGGGAAGGTTGATATCTCAATCAATAAATCAAGTATTGGGGTGCTTATTATGATTACTGATAATGGAGCAAAATCGGAAGATTCGCCTGTTGTCCAAACATACTTCAAAGAGAAACTCAAACTACTCGATCATTATCTCCAGCTGTTTAACCAAAAACAGTCATGCAGGGTGAGTTACCAGATTCTGGATCGGTCCACTTTTGAAATCGATCGGTCCGGATCCCGTGTTTTGATTACATTGAAGTTCTAGTACACCGGCAACACTTTCAAATCACTCTTTACCAACTGGTTCGTGGTGATAGGTTCACCATTTATTAAAAGGCTGTTTTTCCCTATCATGACTGGCATACCAGAACCAGGGTCTCTTCCTTCTCCTGTTTTGGATCCATCCCCTTCTTCAGGTAAGCTTTGCAGCCATTCCAAAAAACGGCTGGAATCGGGGTAATCTTTAAATTGAAGCGGGTAATCTACTCCGGTTCCTGTCCTGACCTTTATCAGGGTCTTCCCCCCAAGTTCTGTTCCAATGCCATAAAAATGTGGAATATAATCCTCCTTTGTAAAGAGTATGATCTCCTTTTTCACGGTTCCTGAATAGTATTCAACCTGGTCGTCCCACTCCTGGTACGTTTTCCATCCAGTTTGTACATGCCGGTATATATAATCCAGTTGAAGCGTAGCGTTGATGGTCTCAGGTGCATCCTGCATCCTGGGAACCAGTACGTCCACAAATTTCAGAGAAGCAACAGTTGCCGCCCCGGACCCTTCATTACCTTCTCTCGAAAAAAGGGGGATGGTAAGCCGTTCGGGAAAACCTTCAAACTCCAGGGACACATCGGCGATCACATTCCCTGTGAGGTCAATTTCCCGGGTTCCCTCCTCCTCGACCCCGATCTTCCTGTCACTGATACTTCCGTTCAGCTTCAGGTAGCGTGACCTTACCTCCTGCGATTCACTTCGACTGAGTGAACCCTTCCCACCCACATCTGTTTGTGGAGATAAGGAACCATCCACATCCAGGTCAAAGCTTCTGGAAAAACTCACATCGGCAATCTCAATTTCCCCATATTCGGTTACATACCTGTTCCACTCTTTAAAACGGAGGTTATACTTCTCCGGGATCTCCAGCGTGAACCTCAGGTACTCGATCCGGTCGGCCTGAGAAAACCGGCCTGAAGCATCATTCAGAGCTGAATAATCCCGTCGCTTACTGATTGTAAACACCATCCTTAATTTCTTTCCGGTGAGATCCAGGGAAGCAGTCTCTCCAAGGGTCAGGTATTCATTACTTAGTGCTCCGATAAACTGCTCATTGTCGGGATATCTCTCATTCAGGATCTGGATTAGCTGGGTTTGTGCACTGGCGCTCAGGTCCCACATATTCCTTTCAGGCGATACTGTTTCCTCCATGGTGAGCCTGGACCCAAATAGCTCCATATCCACCAGTGTATTGTCCTCTGTCTTATAGGTGGCTGATTTGAATCGTTTTACCGAGGTACACCCTGTACATATTAACAACAATAATAATCCTGAAAGCAATAGGCTAAGCTTTTTCATGGGTCTAAATATAATAGGCACGCGAACGGGAATTATCCCTTGAACACCATCGCAATGGTGGGATCATCAGGATGCTCGGTACAGATGATCTCAACCTCCTTCACAAACTCATTAGGTGAACACTCCAGATCAGGGGTGCAATCAAATGACATTCCATCCTCATATACATCTTTCTTATTCCGGTCGATGCAGCGGGGAGCGCCCAGGTTACGTACAATCAGGTAAAACATAAAGAAATATATTGGCTTTTCTTATAGTTATTTACCTCAAGTTAAAAGGTATTTTGTACAAATACAAAAAAAACTATGCAATATGAGGCTCAACCCACCTGATAATCTCATCGAAAATCTCATCCCGGTTGAGCTCATTGAAGTTTTCGTGGTAGTTCTCCGGATAATAAAGCTCTGTGATCAGGTCAGGATTTATCTTTCCCAGAAGTTGCCTGGCAGCATTGGCATCTGCAATTCTATCGTCTCCCGCCACAATAGCCAGTAATGGGTGATTCCATTTGGCAATATTTCCGGGGATCCATTGCTGGGCTTTTAAAAGCTCATTGGCTGCACGAGCAGAAATCGTAGATGCCATGATATGATCGCGTTCATTCTGCCGGTGACGCTCATAGATGGCTTCATCGTGAGAAACGTATTGTTTGAAATCTTCCAGAGGTACTGTTATTTTCGGGATTAAGAGAGAAAGGACCCCTACAAGTTTCTTAACGATCCAGGGAGCCTTCACACTATTTACATAATAGGGGGAGGAGATAATAGCACCTTTGATCAGGGGGTCATCCAAGAGTCGCCTAATCCCAAAATGTGTGACCACCAATCCACCCATGGAGTGACCCATAATGAAGATAGGAAGTTCAGGATAATGCTCTTTTACCCATTCAATCATTAACTCCACATCATCCAGAAACACCTCAAATCGTGGGATATCTACCTTCTTCTGGCGATAATGGCCATGCTGTTCGTGGGCCACAGTGGCTATGTTGTGTTTCTTAAAAAAGAGTGCGGGCATTACATAGTTGCCAGCATGGTCCATTACTCCATGAATGGCAAGAAAAATTGCCCTGGACTGGTCAGGTTCCCAAATGTGGATCTCCCTTTGAAGTCCATCACTGCATGTCAGTTTCTCGATTCGGTCTTCCGAAAATCTCATAAATAGTATTTATAGAATTACTTGATTAAATATTTTCCCGAAAGGTCATACCTGGATTTCTCCTTCCATATAGGTAACTGCATGTCCGGATATCCTAACCCTTTCTCCCATGTTCTCACACACCAGGTCACCTCCTCTTGTTGAGAGTTGACTTGCCGTTAGTTTTTTCTTCCCGAGTACCCTGGACCAGTATGGAACCAGGGTGGTATGTGCCGACCCTGTAACCGGATCCTCATTAATCCCTGTCTGGGGAGCGAAGAACCGGGATACAAAATCAACCTCGTTTCCCATTGCTGTGACGATCACTCCCCGACCACCCATTTGTGCCAGCAAACCAAAATCGGGTTCCATCTCTTCGATGTCGGACTGACTGGCATAAATGAACATGAAATCGGTTTTTCCTTTGAAAGCTTTTAGCGGAGCTTTTCGCAGCGCTGTAACAATTACCTCCGGCACCACCATCTCCTCCAATGTATCCGCCGGAAAGTCAAGTGTCAATAGATCTCCTGACTTCTCCACAAAGAGTCTGCCACTGTGGATTGAATAAAATTCCACCCTGTGAGTTGGATATCCCAATTGCTCAAACAATACATGAGCCGTGGCCAATGTGGCATGTCCGCATAGCTCCACCTCCATTTCAGGGGTGAACCATCGAATTTCATACCGCTGCTCTACCGGGACTGCAAAGGCTGTTTCCGACAGGTTGTTTTCATTGGCAATGCTTTGCATGAATGCATCATCAAGCCATTCATCAAGAATGCAAACCGCAGCGGGATTTCCTCCAAAAACTTGTGAAGTAAATGCATCCACCTGGTAGATTTTCAATTTCATGGTCGTGAGATTTGGTCGTCCCAATAATTATTCGTCCCCATAAATATAGTGCCCTATGATCAGGAAATCAAACAGGATATCCTCCAACACCTGTCCGGCCCCTATGTTGTGGACAATCAGGTTCCGTTTCCCATCAAATGATTGTCTGTCTACAACGATCCCGATATGGGTAACAGCTCCACCCAGGTTCCAGCAAACAATATCACCTGGCAGGTAGTCGGCCGGATCATTGGTGACTGCCTTTTCCGTTCCATGTCGCTGGAAAAACTTCATCAGGTTAGGAACCCTGCGGTGGTCAATATTGGGATCGGGCCTGGATAATCCCCAGATATCGGGATAGAGGTCATAATAAGCAGCCATATCTTCATGCACCTCCTTTTGCAGATCGATCCCCAGTTGTCTGTAGGCACGAATCACCACATCGGAACAAACACCCAATCCTTCAGGCACATCTCCGTTGGGATAATCAATGGAATAATAGGAAGGATCATAAACCACCTCCTGCCGGGTAAGCAAAAGAGTCGCATCGCTTAGCCTGGCAGCAAAATCATCCTGCCCCCTGGCAACGATGGCTACCCAGAGGAGCCAACCTATGATGAATTTTCTTTTCATCTCACAAGCACCAGTGGCATTGATAAATCAGAGGGCGATCCACCTCATTGCAGCCGCCATGGTTGTAAAAGGACGGATCTGAACCTGTTTAAACATCCTGTCCAGCATGATGGCCGTGGTAACAAGGGGTGTATCTATCACAGTGGCAACCTTTACATGTTCCAGGCGGTCAAGATTTTCCATCAGGTATTCAGCCAGGATATTCAAATTTTCCTCTTTGTGGTATATCTCGGCATCCAGGAAGTCTGCCACCAAACCCTTAAAGGCAGTCAGATCATCAAAACTGGAAAAGAGTTCTTTCAAGGCACCGACGATATCATCAACATACACGTCACCCTCAAAACGACGTATAAGGATGTTCTCTTTAACTTCAATTGAAGTATTCATCCATTCAAAAGTTAATGAGACTAATTATGAATTCCACCAATAAAAATATTAAAATGAAGCATATGATTTCAAAAAGTTATTGAGAAAATTGACCGGGACCCTGACAGAAAGGATGAAAGCACAAAAAAAGTATCTTTACGACCAGAACAATACAGTATCATGAGAAAACCACTACAAATCCTGTTGATCCTCCTGATTTCAGTGGGTACCATAGCTTGCAATCCGGAAAGTAAAAAATCCACCTCCAGTGATGAAGAACAACCCTCCATGGTAAAGAAGCGGCGGGACGACGGAACCCTTTCCAGCATTAATCAGGTGGATGAGGAGGGCTATGTGCATGGTGTAAAAACAAATTTTTATGAAGATGGGGTCACCGTGCATTCCAAAATATCTTATGAGCATGGGAGAAAGCATGGTCCGGCCATCTGGTATTTTAAAAGTGGACAGGTTTACGAGCATACCAATTTCATTTACGGCAGGAAAAACGGTCTTACCAAACGGTATTACGACACCGGAGAGTTGATGGAGGAATTCACATATGACACAGGGGAAGAGCTACCAGGAAAAAAGAGGTACAACAGGGAAGGCGACCTGATCACAAAATGATCTTATCTTTTTAGACTAATGTAATTTTTGAACTCGCCCAATCGCCTGCTGCCCAGCAGGTGTTTTTCGATCCACGAGATATACTGGTATTTGGACCTGTCGTGTTTGGCCTTCACCGGATTAAGGCTCCTGGCCGGTCCTGAGAAACGAAGCTGATCCTTCCAGTCAAACCGTGCCATCCAAGGCTGCATCACCGCGGGATGTGATCCGGTAAATCGTGTGAGTGAAGAGAGATTCCCATAATCAAACGCACGGTCGAACTTATGTGCCGCAATCTGCTCCTCCACCCTCTTTCGGCCGCGATGATTCATGCTAAACACTTTGATCTTGCTTTGCATCACCGATGGAGAACGCACCCAGCCATAATGGTAGATGGTTGCATCTACTTCGGCCACCTTCAGTTTGTAGGTACCCTCCTGTTGACGGTAATTCAGACCGTCGAAATCCGGAATCTTCCTGAATGACTGGGCTGACTCCCACGAATGGATCTCCGGTAGGTTCCTGATAATGCGAATCTCCTTGCGGTACCAACAATGAGAGTCCTGCAGATGCTCATAGTCACCCCAGAAATGATGGTATCGAAAGAGGAGCCCTTCCACCTCTTTGTCATAGAGCAGCTCACGGCATCTCTTCCTGATGTTATCCAGCTCTTTCTCATGGACCACTTCGTCAGATTGCAGGTAGAATAACCAGTCGCCCGTGCACAGATCCTTTGCAATATCAGTCTGGTGGGCATGCTCCATTCCCCTTGGATACTTTTCAATGTCCCACACCGTATCCACGATTCGAATCTTTTCACTACCAATGGCTTCAATTTCAGCCCGGGTTGTGTCATCCGCATCAGAATCACCAAGAGCGACAACAAATTCATCCACCAGGGGCAGGATCGATTCGATGGAGTGCCGCATGGGATAATAGAGCTTGAGGGCATTTTTGCCCATGGTAAAACCACTGATCTTCATTGGCTGGTTAAAACATTTGCATTGCGTGTAGTTTACTATAGAGCCCCTCCTTGTGAATGATCAGTTCATCATGGGTACCTCGTTCCACGATCCTGCCTTCATCAATCACCAGGATCAGGTCGGCATGCTTGATGGTAGAGAGCCGGTGGGCTATCACAATGGAGGTTCGATTCTTCATCAGTTTGATAATGGCATCCTGAACCAATCTCTCCGACTCCGTATCCAGTGCCGAGGTTGCTTCGTCAAGGATCAGGATGGGCGGATTGGCCATCACGGCGCGGGCAATGCTGATCCGTTGTTTTTGACCACCGCTGAGCTTTCCGCCGCCTTCACCAACACCCGCTTCATACCCCTTCTCAGTTTCTGTGATAAATTCGTGTGCATTGGCCACTTTGGCCGCACTGGTAACCTGCTCCTCCGTAGTACCCCCGTTGGTTCCGAAGGCTATATTATTCCTAAACGAGTCATTGAACAATATGGATTGCTGACTAACGATCCCCATGAGGGTCCGGAGGGACTTAATCCTGTAATCACGCACCGCGATCCCATCAATAAATATCTCCCCTTCGGTTACATCCATAAACCTGGGTAGCAGGTCCACCAGGGTCGATTTACCTGAACCGGATTTCCCCACCAGGGCAATGGACTGTCCCTTCTTAATGGAAAATGAGATATCCCTTAATACATATTCCTTATGGTATTTAAAAGAGACATTCCTGTACTCGATGGAGTCCGTAAAGAGTCCGGCCTCCACCGCATTGGGCTTCTCCTCAATTTTATTCTCAGCCAGCAACAACTGGTCAACCCTGTCTACTGATGCCATCCCCTTCTGAATATTAAACCAGGCATTGGTAAAGTTTTTGGCCGGAGGAATCACCTGGCTGAAAATAATCATAAACAGGATCAGGCTCTCCCCCGTCAGTTTTCCTGCCCCCGAAATCACCAGCGATCCACCATATGCCATGATCATCATCAGCACAATAGTACCCATGAACTCACTGAAGGGACTGGCCAGGTACCTTCTGCGTATGACCTTTTGAAACAGCAATGCAAAACGGTTGTTGGTGTTGAAGAATTTCTCTTTCATCTTCTCCTCACCATTGAAAGCTTTTATAATCCTCAATCCTGTAAGGGTCTCCTCCAGCAAAGCCAGCATTTCACCCAGACGCTGTTGACCCTTGAAGCTGGTTTTCCTCAGGCTACGGGAGATACGTCCTATCAGGATTCCGGCCACCGGCAGGATCACCAGAACAAAGAGGGTCAGTTTAAAATTGATTGAGAATAGGAAGACCAGGTAGATAATAATGGTAATGGGATCCCTGAAGAGCATCTGAAGTGAACTCATGATAGAGGTCTCTATCTCCTGCACATCACTGGAAATCCTTGCAATCACATCCCCTTTCCTCGCCTCTGTATAGTAGGAAAGAGGGAGCTTCAGCACTTTCCGGTAAATTTCATTGCGGATATCCCGCACAACATACGCCCGGATAGGTGCCAGTACAAAATTGGCACCAAACAGGAAAGCGTTCTTGAGCAGACTGAAACCTACCACCAGGATACTTACCAGGAGAAGGGCCCCGGCCTCACCTCGATTTTCCATGATCCTGGCCATGTGAAGATTGAGCGTATGCATGAAATAATCGGTGCTGAGTTCAAACTCCATGGGTTCGAACACCGTGGTTTGGTTTTCAAACAATACCCTCAGGAAAGGGATCACCATGGCAAAGGAGAAGAGGGCAAAGAAGGCTCCCAGTATATTGTAAACAATATTTTGGGTTACATACCACTTATAGGGTAGCAGGTAATTTAAAAGCCTGAAAAATCTTCTCATAGAGTGTACCTTATTCTATACCAACGGACTTTTTTACAATCCGGTATAATTCCAGGGGGTGATTTTCATCAACTCCTCTTTCACAGTTTCCGGGACAGAGAGCCCCCGGATAAATTTCCGGATGGTTTCCTCGTTCACTGCCTCGTTGGTTCGGGTCAGCTCCAACAGCGCCTCATAAGGCTTGGGGTAATTCTCCCTCCTGAGAATGGACTGGATCGCCTCTCCCACCACTGCCCAGTTCCGCTCCAGATCAGCCCTGATGGCCTGTTCATTTACAATCAGTTTATTGAGCCCTTTGATCAGCGACTGCATGGCAATGATTGTATGACCCAGGGGTACTCCCACATTACGCAATACGGTTGAATCGGTCAGGTCGCGCTGCAATCTCGAAACAGGCAGCTTGACAGCCATGTGTGCAAACAGGGCGTTGGCCAGGCCCAGGTTCCCTTCAGCATTTTCAAAATCGATGGGATTCACCTTGTGAGGCATGGCTGAGGAACCAACCTCTCCCTTTTTGATCTTCTGCTTAAAGTAATCCATGGAGATATAGGTCCACAGGTCTCTGGCCAGATCCAGCAGGATTGTATTGATCCGTTCAAAAGCATGAAACATGGCAGCCAGGTTGTCATAATGCTCAATCTGAGTGGTGGGCCAGGATCGCTTCAGTCCCAGCACCTCTCCCACGAATCGCTCCCCGAACAGGAACCAGTCTATATCAGGGTAGGTAACTACATGGGCATTCATGTTCCCGGTGGCACCTCCGAATTTTGCAGGTACCGGTATCTCCTCCAGCTGTTCCAGCTGCAGATCCAATCGCTCAATAAATACCCTGATCTCTTTCCCTAACCGCGTGGGCGAAGCAGGCTGACCATGAGTGCGTGCCAGCATGGGGATCTCATCCCATGCTGTCGCCACTGCTTCAAGCTCCAGTGTAAGCTGGTCAAGCATCGGATAATAGACACTCTGCAAGGCATCCTTCACTGACAAAGGTGTGGCTGTATTGTTAATATCCTGGGAGGTAAGACCAAAATGGATGAACTCTTTAAAAGAGTCCAGTCCCAACAATTCAAATTGCTCTTTCACAAAGTACTCCACCGCCTTTACATCATGGTTGGTCACCTTTTCGATCTCTTTCACCTTCTGTGCATTCTCCACTGAAAAGTCTCTGTAGATTTTCCTCGCCCCTTCATATTGCCCGGTGCTCACTCCCGATAATTGGGGAACACCAGCCTCACAAAGGGCAATAAAATACTCCACCTCTACCATCACCCGGTATTTGATCAAACCAAATTCGGAAAAGTAACCGGAAAGCTGTTCAGCTTTTGACCTGTAACGACCATCCACCGGAGAGATGGCTGTCAGTTTATTTAGTTCCATGCGATATTTTTTATATCCTTAAAAACCATTCATGGGGTTGTTTTGAATGACGTCACAAATTTAGCAGAAAATATTCTTACTTTTGATGTTATAATTCGTCATTATGAAGCGCATCATATATATGGTTGCATCTGTGGTACTGGTACTGGTTCTCAGCAGCCAGGTTTTGTCCCCCGACAACACCGTAGCAGATTCTACACCGAAGGTTCCGGTCCTGATGACCGACAGCCTGGAAAATGAGAAAATCCTCATCTATTCTTTCGCCATACAGGATGTTATCGCCGCACCCACCTGGAGGATCACAAAGGAAGCTTTTGATGAAGCCTCTGACCTGGGAGCCGATGTGGTAATCCTTCACCTGAACACCTACGGCGGGGAGGTAAGTGCAGCCGATTCTATTCGCACAAAACTCCTGAATGCTACTGTTCCTGTTCATGTGTTCATTGATGACAACGCAGCCTCAGCAGGGGCACTCATTGCCATAGCGTGTGACAGCATTTACATGAAACCGGGAGGAAAAATCGGAGCGGCTACGGTGGTAAACCAGACCGGCGAACAGGTTCCTGATAAATACCAGTCCTATATGCGGGCCACAATGCGGGCCACTGCAGAAGCTCATGGGAAGGATACCATTATTTCCGGATCAGACACCACCCTGGTGTGGCATCGCAATCCTGCCATTGCTGAGGCAATGGTAGATCCAAAACTCTTTGTGGAAGGAGTGAGTGATACCGGTCAGGTGCTTACTTTTACGGCGTCGGAAGCCATTGCGCACGGATTCTGTGAAGGAACTGTTGAATCGATTGAGGATGTCATTGCAGAATTGGGGATCGTAACGTATGAATTGAAATCTTACAATCCCTCAGGACTGGACAAAGTCATCGGTTTTCTGATCAATCCCATGATAAGCGGGGTATTGATTATGATTATCATTGGGGGGATCTATTTCGAATTGCAATCCCCAGGCATTGGATTTGCACTGGTTGCATCCATCGTGGCTGCACTCCTCTATTTTGCTCCCCTTTACCTGGAGGGCATGGCCGAAAACTGGGAGATGATCATTTTCATCATCGGCGTGATCCTGATGATGGTTGAGATCTTTGCCATTCCGGGATTTGGCGTGGCCGGTGTGGCTGGAATTATTGCCATGGTCACCGGACTCACTTTGAGCCTTGTGGACAATGTGGTCTTTGAACAACCTGAATTTACCGGGGAGGGACTGGGACTGTTGATGAAAGCACTCAGCCTGGTACTTGTCTCCATCTTGCTGGGGGTGATTGTGTCCCTCTGGGGAACACGAAAACTACTCACTACCAGTGCATTTGGAAACCTCTCCCTGAAGAGTGAACAACGCATGGAAGATGGATATATCGGGGTGGAGACCAAGCAACAATCCCTTGTGGGTGAAGAGGGAATAGCCCATACAGTGCTGCGCCCATCAGGCAAGGTAATGATCAATGAGAAGTTGTATGATGCCAAATCTGAATATGGATTCATTGAAAAGGGAGAAGCAGTAAAGGTGATCCGTTATGAAACCGGTCAGGTTTACGTGATCAAAGCTTAACTCAATGTTCATTCGGGAATACCGGCCCCACGATTTCCCTCAGGTGGAAGCGCTCTGGAAAGAGACAGGCATCCATACCGTGGAAAGAGGAGATACAAATGAAATCATCATCCATTGCAATACCCTGGGTGGGAAATTCCTGGTGATGGAAGATTCTGTAACCAGGCGGGTGATCGGCACTTCATGGTTGACCTTTGACGGCAGGCGGGTACACCTGCATCACTTTGCCATCAGTCCCTCTATGCAGGGGAAAGGATTTGGACGAGCCCTGGCCCTGGAAACTCTGGAATTTGCACGTCAGAAGGAATGCCCTCTGAAGCTGGAGGTTCATAAAGAGAACCATCCTGCCATCAATCTCTATAAAAGCCTTGGTTTTGTTATTTTCGAGGACTACGATGTTTTTATGATCCAGGATCCCGGCACTCTACCCGATTCGGACTTTTCCACAGATTAATTCCCTGTCCATTGAACCACCAGTAACAACACATTGTTATCTATAATAATCCATGTTCCGCCTTCTTCTCATATTGATCTTGCTGCCACTCCAATTATTGGCCCAGCCCGGTGTATGGGAGCGGTGGGATGCAAAAGCAGTGAGGAAACTTCACACAGCGGAGCATTCAGAATACCTCAACGAAGAAGAGAAAAAAGTGGTCCTCTTTATGAATATGGCAAGAGACAACGGACCTCTTTTTGCTGAGACTTTCCTTCAATCCTATATCCAGGAGAACAATCTGGAAAAGAGTAAAGAGGTTAAATCACTGTTCCGCGACCTGAAAAAGACCAAAGGGCTCCAACCGTTTCAGATTGAAGCGGACCTGACATCCGTAGCACAGGGTCATGCAAATAAAACGGGAAAGTCAGGACGTGTGGGGCACCAGGATTTTAATAAACGTTTTGAACCACTCATGGGGAATCCATACAACCATGTGGGTGAAAACTGTTCCTACGGTTATGAGCAGGCCATCGACATTGTACTCTCTCTGCTGATTGATGAAGGAGTCAGCGATGTGGGCCACCGGAAGAACATGCTCAATGAGGAGTTTAACTCGGTAGGTGTGGCCATAAGACCACACAAAAGCTACCGGGTCAACTGCGTCATCGATTTTGGTCGTCAGAAACGTTCCAGTCTCAACGAAGTCCCATACTGATACTCTGGTTAGGGTTTCTAATCATCCTGTCCGGAAGCCTCTGGCAACATTTTATTCTGTCTGTTGAACGCAAAGAGGGAAAGAGCCACTAACATCACCACAATGAGATAGGTCCACAAGGGAATTTTGAATGAAGAACCACTTGCATAAGAGTGCATCCCTCCAAGGAAATAGTTCACCCCAAAATAGGTCATCATCACCGAAGAGTAGCTGATGAAAGTAGCCAGATTGAATGCAAACTGTCCCCTCAATCCAGGAATCCGATGCATGTGTGCCACAAAAGCGTAGACCAGCACAGTGATCAGGGCCCAGGTCTCCTTGGGGTCCCATCCCCAATAGCGGCCCCACGACTCATTGGCCCAAACGCCCCCCAGGAATACACCTGCGGTCATGAAATAGAGTCCCACAATTAGTGTCATGTGGTTTACCCGGGTAACCTGATCGATAATCTCCCGCATACGTGCTTTATTAGAGGGTGTCAGGATGGCATAAACAACCACATTCATCAGACCCATAATGGATGCTAATCCAAGGAACCCATATCCAGCCATAATCACCGCCACATGGATGGTGAGCCAGGGTGATTTCAACACAGGGACAAGGTTGGTGATCTCGGGATTCATATTGCTCATTCCGGCTACCATCAGTGATAATGCTGAAAGAATGGCCGTTAGTGCCATGGCATATCCCGAGCGTTTCACAAAGATCAGTCCGGCCAGAAGCGTTACCCAGGATACAAAGATCATCGATTCATAACCATTGCTCATGGGAGCGTGACCACTGATATACCACCTGGCCGCCAGTGCCAGGGTATGTAACACAAATGCTACTGATAGGTGGATCACACCTACATTGAAAAGCCTTTTGAAGAACTTGTGCTGCCTGAATACAATCAGGAACTGGAGAACCATTAATACCAAGCCGAAAATTCCGTAGAACCTTGCCAGCCAGGGAAAGATATTCATTTTGTTGTAACGGATTTCCATTCTCTTTTTTGACTCCAATGGAAGCAACTCCTCACCCTTCATCTGATTCAGCTTAAGCAGCTGCAAATGAGATTTAGCACTGAAATAATCCCCCTGTCTCAGGGCATCCAGGTACTTCAGAAAGAGGGTGGAGAGGGTATCGGATTTCCCTGTTTTCTGTCCCATCAGGGCCTCACTCACTGAAGTCCATTTGTGATTCTCAGCATCCGGATCAGGAAAAATGGTGATCAGTCCGCCCGACTGTACCAGGTACATGGCATTGAGCCGGTCATCCAGTTTGATCACTTCCCTGTCCAGATCGGTCTGCGAAGGAACCTCCTTGGAATAGGCACTATTTACCAGATCAGAAAGCAGGTATTTCCCCGAAGCATCCATCAGGTCATTGAAGCTCACCAACTCTCCCTTAAAACCGATGATGCGGTGCAGTTCCGGGTTTTTTACCTTGAATAGTGCTTTCTGCCGCCAGATGTCGGCATACATCATCATTCCCAGCAGTACCTGGTCGGATGTATAATCCCCATACCTGGTTTTCCTGGTGACCTTCCTTACCACCTCGTGGGAAAGTGTATTAACAGGCTCGAAGCGACCACCTTTGTCCTGAACCCACAGGTTTCCAAACTCCTCTGCCACCTCTTTCGGGGGAACCTCCTGGGAAAAGAGCTGCATGCTCCCACCCAGCATCAGAAAACCTATCAATGCTACTTTGGCTGCAGAGGATGATTTTTTCGCAATCATGGCAAAGCGTGTATTTCCAACAAACAGTGCCAGGATCATTCCAGCAATCAGCATCAGATATCCCATGTAGGTCATAAAAGTACCTGCAAAATCCTTGTTCACAGACAACACCGTCCCCTTCTCATCAGTGTCATAGGATGCCTGATAAAACCTGTAACCCCTGTGTTTTAATACATTATTCATATAGATCCGTCGTTCCTCCTGTATCCCCATCTCGGGATCGAGGAGTACTACATCACTGGCAAAGGAAGATGGACTGTTTGACCCTGGATATCGTTCCACCTCGAACTCTTTCAGGAATAGAGAAAATGGAACCGGGATCTCCCTGGACCCATAGGTGATTGTGTAGGAAAGGTCGCCCATATTCCCGGTCACCGGGGCACCTTTCAACCTGGCCAGACCCGGCACGAATAGCTCTGTCACCATTCCCCTGTAATTAATCTCCAGCCTAACAGCACCCAGGTGGGATCCTCTCTGGTTGGCCGGTGCCTGTACCAGTTGTTTTTTGGCCGAAGGAATTATATTCTGCAGAGCCATCCGTATATGGCCGATGGTATAGAGTCTGTTCTCATGAACGGGAATAGCTACACCCGGTTCATACTCTTCACCTTCACCCCCACCCATCTGTGTCACGGTGACGGCGAAAGGAGCAATAAGCCGGACACTTTCGCCTTCCGATTCAAATCTCAGAATGGCTGTTGTATCCTCATGGTTAAATGCGATCCCCATCCCCATGGCTTCAATTGTCTCTCCCGATGGAATGCCCACAGAGACTTGCTGATTGGTTACCAACATCACCTGAAGGTATGGTTCTCCTCCCGGGGATGCCACATATTGTTCCACAGCGTCGGACATATAACCAATTGATTTAATCTTAACTTTCTCACCTCCCACCTGGGTGCTCATTTTGTAATCACGGGGTGTGAGTTCGGTGAGCATCACCTCTTTGCTCCGCTCGACCTGGTCCCCATTGGAGCTAAGCACAACATCAATGAATGCATTGCTGCTGAGTATACTGTTGGAAGTACCGCTTTCTCTGATGTGCATATTTCCCTCGTAGCTGATGAAACGGGTGATGGAAGCACCGGCCAGGATCAGGATAAATGCCACATGAAAGATAAAGACAACGATCTTCTTTCGCTTATAAAGCTTTTGCTTGATCATCACACCGGCCACATTAATTGCGATCACCAGAAGCAACAGTTCAAACCAGTGTGTTCCATAAACCACTGCCCAGGCAGTCTGAGTACCGTAAGCACTCTCCACAAAAGTTGCCATGGCCAGCACCACAATAAACAAGATCATGAGTACGCCCATAAAGGGCATGGAGACAAGGAAGGATAATCTTTTCAACATATTAGAATAAATTTGTTATTACAGTTGATTGAGCAATGGTTGGGGCGGGCGTAAGATATAAAAAATCATCCCAATTGGAGCAAGCTTCCAACCTGATATATAACAAAGCTGGCCAGCCAGGCAATGGCCGTGGTATAGAACAGTACAAAGCCGGCCCACTTCCAGCTGCCGGATTCCCTCCCCACCGTCACAATGACTGCCACACAGGGCAGGTAGAAAAGGACAAACAGGAGAAACGAGAATCCCGACAGGGGCGTAAATACGGACATCCCGGCCCTGGGCCCGGTCACATACACCTGTTCCCGGATCCGGTTCTGCAACGAGGTCGACTCACCCGTTTCTGTCCCCACATCGGCCTGGTAGAGTACACCCATGGTACTTACCACGATCTCCTTGGCAGCAAACCCTGTAAGCAGGCTGATCCCCATCTTCCAGTCGAATCCCAGGGGCCTGATCACCGGTTCAATGGCTTTACCTATGCGCCCGATATAAGAGTGGAGCTGGCGTTCGGCCTCCATCTCTTGCTGCAGGGTGGTGACTTGATCCCCGGAAGAATTTAACTCCATTGCTATGAGGTGTTCGTACTCCTTTGTGTACTCCACATCCCTGGGAAAATATCCCAGCATCCAGATCAATATGGATGCGATCAGGATTACTCCACCCATTTTCTTAAGGTAGTAAGCTCCTTTGCTCCACATGTGCCGAAGGATCACCCGCATCCCTGGATTCCTGTATACGGGCAGCTCCATCACAAAGGGCGCCTCTTTGTTTTTGAATAATATATTTTTAAACAGAATCGACATCAGCAACGAGAATCCCACTCCCACCATATAGAGCAGGAAGATGATGTTCCCGGCACTTTCCGGGAAAATTGCCCCGGCAATCAGTACATATACCGGCAATCTTGCGCTGCAAGACATGAATGGGATAATAAGCATGGTTAGGAGCCGGTCGTTCCTGTTCTCAAGGGTACGGGTTGCTATGATGGCAGGGACATTGCATCCGAAGCCCATGATCAGGGGAATAAAAGATTTCCCATGCAATCCGAACAGGTGCATCACTTTATCCATGATAAAAGCAGTACGGGCCATATAACCCGTATCTTCCATGAGGGAGATGAAGAAGAAAAGGATCAGGATGTTGGGCAGAAATACAATCACACCTCCGACTCCCCCGATCACTCCGTCCACCAGCATATCCTGAAAGATACCCTCCGCCATGTGGGACCTGAGAAAACTACTGAGCAGGTCCACCCCGGACCCGATCCATTCCATGGGATAATTCCCCAGCGTAAAAGTTGCATGGAACATAAGCCATAAGAAGCCAAGAAAGAGAGGCAATCCAAGGTATTTATGGGTCAGGATCCGGTCGATTTGATGTGACCTGGAAAACCCGGGATCCTTACCACTTTTTTTCATGGTCTCTTTCAGGGCACCGGCAATAAACCCGTACCTGGCATCGGTAATCATGGCATCCGGCTCCTCCTTGAAAAGGTGCTTGATCCGGTTGATCTCCACCCTGCCGGCATCCTGAATCTCGATGAAATTATCTGCTTTGGAGATAAGATGGGTACTGCTATCGTCCTGCTCCAGCAGTTTCAAAGAGAGGAACCTGGATGAATAATTGTCGGTAAGTGACGGATTTTCCCGGATCAGCTCCTGAAGCTTCTGTACCGATTGTTCAATCTCTTCGCCATAATTGATATGAATGTGACGAATATGTGGATCTTCTTCTTCAAACACCCGGATCACATGATTCAGCAAACGAAAGATCCCCTTGCCGCGGTGACTGATGGTTGGAACCACACGGACCCCCAAAAGTTTACTCAGCAGGTCTGTATCCAGTTTATCCTTTCGCTCCAACAAATCGTCATACATGTTCAGGGCCAGCACCACTGTTATATCCATGTCAAGCAACTGACTGGTAAGGTAAAGGTTGCGTTCCAGGTTATTGGCATCCACCACATTGACCACCACATCGGGCTTCTTTTGCAGGATGTGCTCCCTTACGAACCGCTCCTCGCTGGAATAGTCGGAAAGGGAATAAGTGCCCGGAAGATCTGTGATCCGGAAGGTATATCCCCTGTGGTTGAATAGCGCTTCTTTAGCCCCCACAGTCACTCCTGGATAATTACCCACATGCTCTCTGGAATGGGATACACGGTTAAACAGGGTAGTCTTGCCGCAATTGGGATTGCCCACAAGGGCCACATCAATGGTCTTCCCGGGCTTGAGCGCTACTGCTCCGCGCTGGATGGAATCGGAAATCGTTCCCGGTGAAGGAGCGGCCACCCCCCGAGAATAAGTTTCCGAAACAACCTCTATCAGACTGGCCTCACTCCTGCGCAATGAAACATTGCTATCAAGGATCCTGTATTCCACAGGGTCCCTTAAAGGTGCGGATTTTATAACGGTGACCGGCTTTCCCCGGATAAAGCCCATCTCGGTGAGCCGTTTCCGAAAGGCTCCCCTGCCCCGGATTCGGGTAATGGTAGCAGAATCGCCCGTATGTAGATCGTTCAGCGTCATTAA